>NZ_JBVVQO010000002.1:0-118120 GCF_055811215.1 Mesorhizobium sp. WSM4819 | reverse complement strand
CGCCAACCCTCTATTCCTATCGGTGGGGGGGGGTGTTTTTTTTTTAAAACACACCGCTTTTCCTTTGCGCGGGGGTCAACGGGTGTTTGGGGGGGGGGGGGGGGGGCGGCCCCCCCCCCCCCCCCCGACCATCTTGCGTGACCAAGCGACCAGCACCCGCGGCGTTGGCTCATTCGTCACCTGGATGGCGGTGATGATGATTTCCGGGGTTGATCGGCTGTACGGCTGAAGGGTGGAGTTGCCGATCTGCATGATCGCATCGAGTTCGCCTGGCGTGATGGTCTGGTTCTGGGTGACGAGATCCGCCACCATGCTGCCGATGCGACTGACCTTCTTGCTGGTCTCGATGGCTTGCGAGGCTTCCATGGTCAAGAAGTACATGGCCAGCAGGACGGGCACGATGAAGGCGAACTCAACGGCCGCGACACCGCGGCGATCACGGCAGAACCGGATGGCTTTCGCGCAGATCCCAGCGGTCCTCATATGTGCCCCCGCACGCCCCATGCTATCGTCCTTTTCCCACGCAGCGGTTTGGTTTTTTAGTCGTCGAACGGCTCGTTCTTCCAGGTGATCGATGCGAAATGCAGCGTGTTGCCGTCTTTCAGATTGGCCATCGACTTGGCCATGAAATCGGTCATGACGGGCCATTTGTAAAAAACCCGCAGCATGTTTATCGATTCGGCTAAGCCTGGGGATACCGTGAAAGCCGCGGGGTCCGTGCCGGTCAGCGCGATTTCGCCGTCTTGGATCTTGAAGCCCGCCTGGGCTGCGGCGGCGAAGCTCGGATACGCGCGCAGATCCACTTCCAATCCCGGGCAGTCCTTGGCAACCATGATCTCCAGCCGGCCGCAGATCATGGACTTCAGCGTCGCCTCGGTTACGTTGGCCTGTCTTACCTGGCCAGTCCGCAGCTGGCGCGCGACATCGTCGGTGATATTGGCCATCACCTCTTGCCCGGCAAATGAAATGCAGCTCTCCAGTATGGCAAAGACGAGGAGCGCAAATGGCACCGCAAGCATCGCGAACTCCAGAGCGGTGCTGCCGCGCCGGTCGCCAAGGAAGCGCGCTGAAAGGCTTGATCGTCCTGCTTTGCTCATGTCCCGTGCCTGCCGATCCCTTAGGGGTGTCGGGCAACATTAGCGCAAACCCATTGAAGTGCGGTTTTGATGATCGTTAAATTCGAAGGGGAGGTTTTAACAGGCCGATAACCGAAGCGGCTTTTTCAGCGAGACGAAACGGTCGGGTCGCTTACTGGCCGGCGCTCATCTCGGCTTCCGAGGTCTTCTCCGCCTCGCTTTTATATGAGCTTTCGCAATACGGCGTGCAGGACATGGTCTGTATTTCGGCGCGTCGATAGATGCGCACCGAGGACGCGTCCTGTCGCACGACGGTGATCTGCTCGTCGACGATCGGACGGCCCTCCTGATCGAGGACGACGAGATTGGTGACGCCGAAGCCCTTGCCCGTCAGCACGATCGTCGAAGCATCCTGCACCGAGGCGTCGGCGATCGCCGGATTGCCGACGACGATCGTATCGGCAGCGCGCGACAATTTGACGATCTTCGCCTGGTTCATGGTGACCTCGATGCCGGCGCCGGCCTTGGCCGGCACGATAAGAGCCGTGGCGGCAAGCAGCGCGGCAATCGGAAAGGACGATCTCGGCCCGGTCATTGAAGCGCTCCACGGCGGCAATTTGCTCAACGGAACATGAACGAGATTGGTGAAGCAAGGGTTAAGCGGAGGGGAGCTGTGATGATGTCGGGCTCGGCAGTTTGATCGCCTGGGAGCTGGGATCGCCAGGAGCGGCCCGCCCTCTCCTGGTTCCTCTGCACAGGGAATTAGGTTCTTTGACTGACGGTCGCGCTGCCGGCCGGCCTGCAGCCGCCATGTCTGACGCTGGGGATTAGCTAAAGGGGCGTCAACCGTTGACGACGAGCAGTCCGGCGATGATCAGCGCGGCACCGAGCCCGTAGCGCAGGCTGAGTTGTTCGCCGAGCAGCGACCAGGCGAGCAGCGGCACGGCGCAAAAGGTCAGCGCCATGAACGGATAGGCGACCGTCAGCGGAACGGATTTCAGCACATAGATCCAGACGATGGTGCCAAAGCCGTATATGGCGAAGGCGGCGATCAGGTAAGGGTCGGCGAACAGCGCGAGCACACTCGGAACGTCCGTGCCGCCGGCCCGCGCGCTGGTCAGTTTGAACAGCACCTGACCCGCCGAGATCAGCAGAGGCGTCAGCACGAGCCCTGCGAGAACGGGAAACGAATAGACTCCCACGGCTTCAGGCTTCCAGCCGGTCTTCCGAGTAATAGATATCGCGGCCGATATCCACGCACGCATGATTCCGCGGCACCGGATGCACGGCCCGCAGGAAGGAATGCGTGTAGGGGAAGAAGTTGAAATGCGGGTTGAACGAATAGCGGTATTCGCGCTCGCGCGGCACGACGATGATCAGGCGCGTGCGGCAGATGCGGCGCAGTTCGGCGATCGCCTGCCGGTATTCCAGAACGTGTTCGATGACATGCGTGCAGATGACCGTGTCGAAGGCCGCATCTGGAAAGGGCAGATATTCTATACGAGCGGCAACGTAGTCGACGCCGGGGATCGCCGCCGCGTCCGCCACCACGAAGTCGACGCCGGTATAATGGCCGGCGCCATCCCGCGCCTCGCGGATGCGCTTGATCAATACGCCGGTGCCGCAGCCGACATCGCAGACGCTGTCGCCGACCGTGTCGGCGATGATGCGCTCGATGCAGGCTTCGGAATTGTCCGTGCCCTCATGCACGCGCGGATGCTCGCGATAGAGCGTTTCGTATTCATCGGCCGTCAGGAACGGCGCACGCTCACGGAAGGCCGCAAGCCGGGTGATGTGGCCGCCCCAGGCCATACTGGCGACGCCCCGGAACAGGGCGGAGTCCCGCACGATCGGCGGCAGCACATCCTCGAGGACGAAGCGGATGCGGTTTGTGGTTTCTCTATTCACGGGTGCGGCTCCGATGGTGGACGTCAGGCTACGTCGCGGCGGCTGGCGCCGATGATCGCGTCGGGTTTGCCCGCGCCGAAAGTCGGAAGGGAGAGATAAAAGATACGCTTCTGTTCCGCCCGGCCGCGCGACACCGAGTCGAGAATGAGCCCGGTCACGGCCATCAGTACCGAGAGCAGCAGCAAGCCGATGGACAGCACCCAGGTCGGCATGCGCGGGACCAGGCCGGTCTCGAAATATTCGACCAACACCGGCGCCATCAGGATCAGGCTGGCAACCAGGAGTACGGCGGCGATGGCTCCGAAGAAACGGAAAGGCTGTGTCTCCTTCATCAGCATCGCGAACATCAGCAGGATTTTGGCGCCATCGCGGACGGTGGACAGTTTCGACGACGACCCTTCCGGCCGGCGGCCATAATCGAGCAGGATTTCGGCGACCGGCAGTTTGAGCTGCGAGGCGTGGACGGACATTTCCGTCTCGATCTCGAATCCGCAGGAGACGGCCGGAAAGCTCTTCACAAAACGTCGCGTAAAAGCGCGATAGCCGGAGAAGATATCGGTGAAGTCGCGTCCGAAAAGGCGTTTGTAGAGGCTGTTGAAGATGCGGTTTCCGAAGGCATGTCCGGATCGGCCAGCATCCGCGGTCACGCCGCGACGCGTGCCGACCACCATGTCGCAGCGCTCGGTGATCAGCGTGTTGATGAGAAGCGGCGTGTCTTCCGGCGCATAGGTGCCGTCGCCATCGGCCATGAGATAGATATCGGCGTCTATATCGGCGAACATGCGCCGTACGACATTGCCTTTTCCTTGCCGCGCTTCGCGGATCACGATGGCGCCGGCGGAGCGCGCCTTGAGCGCGGTGAGATCGCGCGAATTGTTGTCGTAGACATAGACTGTTGCGGCCGGCAGCGTCTCGCGAAAGCGACGCACGACGTCGCCAATGGTTTGTTCCTCATTGTAGCAAGGAATCAGGATCGCGATCGTTAGGTCGGGACGCGTGCTGTGTGGCATCGTGGAACTCCGGCAGGGTGAAATGGGCCGCGACCGGTCCGCGCCCGCTCCGCACCTGGAGCTTTACTATTTATTGAAGCCGTTAAGGCTAGGTTTAAGTTGGGACGAATTCACCGGAGCCATCGACATGTCCAACGCCACCACGCTCGCTATCGCGCGGCCGTCGCGTCTTGAAGGTTGGAAGGCCGACCTCGCCGCGAGCCTGCTCGCGGCGCTGGTGATGGTCGGTGCGCAGGCCGCGACCGGTTTCCCGACATTGTTCGATTCTGGCGGCGATAACGACAGCATGATGCGGCTGGCGCAGATCCGCGACTGGCTGGGCGGACAATCGTGGTTCGACCTCCACCAGTACCGCATGGGGCCGGACGGCGGCTTCGTCATGCACTGGTCGCGCATCGTCGATGTGCCGATCGCGGCGATCGTTTTGGCAGTGGCGGCGCTGACCGGCAGCATGGCCGCGGGCGAGGTGGTTGCCGAGATACTTTGGCCGGCCTTGCTCAGCATCGCGGCGCTGTTTCTCATCGTCCGGGCGGCGCGGTTGCTGGCCGGTCCGCACACAATGCTTCCGGCGCTGGTGATCGGCGCCATAACGCTGAATGCCATGGGCCTGTTTACCGCGCGGGCGCTGGACCATCACAACCTCCAGGTCGTGTTCGCCCTGGCCATGGTGAAGCTGCTGCTGGCGCCCGGATGGCGCAGGGCAGCGGGCAGCGGCGTTTGCGCTGCCCTGATGCTGGCGATCGGCATGGAGACCGCGCCTTATGTCGCGGTGGCAGGCGCTTGCGCGGCGGCGGCGCTGTTGTTTTCACGCAAGGACGGTCCCGGCGATGCGATCGGTTTCGGCCTTGGCTTCACCGGCGCGGCCGCTCTCGCGCTCGTTGCGACCGTGCCGCCATCGTCATGGTGGATCGCGCAGTGCGACGCCTATTCGGCACGGCTGGCTGTGGTCGCCCTGCTGGGCGGGCTCGGGCTTGCCGCCACTGCCACCGTCACTATTTCGAAGGGGATGCCGGCGCGGCTTGCCGGTCTCCTGATCCTGGCGATCGCCGTCGGCGCCGCCGCGATCCTGATCGCTCCGCAATGCTTGGGCGACCCTTTTGTCGGACTCGATCCAAGGATGCGCGATTTTTGGCTGAATTCTGTGACCGAGGCGCAACCGCTATGGAACATAGTCGCGTTGCAACCCGAGAATGTCGCCCAGAATTATGCGACGCCGGCCATTGCTGTGGGGATACTTGTCACGGCGACGCTGCGGCACGGCGTGCGACGGCCTGAAGTGATGCTTCTCGGCTTCCTGGTGGCAGCCACCGCCGTCAGCATCTGGCAGATACGCGGTACGAGTTTCTCGCTGCCGTTCGCCATCATCCCGCTTGCCGCAATGGTGGCGGCCGCGAGGCGCGATGCGCAGGGGCGCACCGCCAAGGCGACGCTCAAAATGGTCTTCGCCTGGCTGATTTCGCTGACGCTGGTATGGAGCGCCGGTTCGCATGCGATCGCCAATGCCATCGCGCCGAAGCAGAACGCTGGCGCCACAACCGCCGGCAAGGGCAAACTGTCCTGTACCGCCGATGCAACTTTTGCCTTGCTGGCCCAACAGCCGCCGACCACGGTGCTGACGATCTCGAACCTTGGCGCACCGATGATCGCGACGACGCCTCACCGGGTTCTCGCAGGGCCTTATCACCGCAACAATGCTGGCAATGTCGCGGTGCTCGATGCCTTCATGGGAACGCCTGACCAGGCGCATGCAGTCATGCGACGCGAGAAGATCGGACTGCTCGCCTTCTGTCCCGGAAATGACGAGACCGGGTCGCTGGTGGATTGGGCGCCCAACGGCCTGATGGCGGATATCGTCAAGGGGGACGCTCCGTCCTGGCTTGAGCCGATATCGGAGACGCTGGACCAGCCACTCGTCCTCTACCGGGTTCACTGAACCGGCAGCCGCGCGCCAATCGAACGATCATCGATTCGGCAAGTGGTGCCGATACGTTTCATCAATGTTTTGCTGCCACGATCATCCCGTATTTTGCGCGCACACAGGAATTTTGATGCAGCCGTCCTTCGCACACGGCCCGGACCGCAGCGAAAGCACTGATCTTGCTTTCACCGATCCGTTGACGGGGCTGGGCAATCACCGGCGTTTTTCCGACAAGATCGACCGGCTCATCAGCGACCGGGCAGACGACCCCGCACCCTTTACGGTCGGCATCCTCGATCTCGGCGGCTTCAAGCCGATCAACGACCTGTTCGGCCGCAAGGCCGGCGACGCGATCCTCGTCCAGGTCGCGATGCGGCTGCGCGCGGCGATGGACGCGGGCTCGACCGTCGCGCGTCGGCTCGGATGAGTTCGCACTCCTGTATCCGATGGTGTTCTCCGAGGAAGCCGCCGCCGAGCGCGCGATGATGCTGATCGAGATTCTTTCGGCGCCCTACGACCGCGCATTTCTGGTGACGCCGCGCCTTGAGTTTGCCGGCCAGCACCGCCATCACCGGATCGTGGCGCAACTCGTCGTGGTCGTTCAGGTCTTCATAGCCGAGCGCCATGGCGAAGATGCGCTGGCCAACCAGTGTCTTCACTTCATGCTCGATCAAGTCCTCGTTGCGCGCGTCCGTGAAGCAACGGGCAAAGCGGCCGACCAGTCCGATCGCCCGGTCCGTCAGCCCCAGCAGAAGCGCGCCCGCATCCGAAGTGATCGTCCCGCCGTCAAAACCAGCCACAACCGCGCGCTTTTCGACGGGTGCAAAATCAAACTGTTCTGCGCTACACTCTGTTTGCATCGGGGCGCCTCGCAATCAAAGCTAAGCTGTTGTCGCAAAACAACTTTCTATAATTCGCAGCCCCGATGCACTTCAACTGTGTGAGATATCCGGGTTAGCCACAAGCCACCATGTCTTCGTCATCCTAGGGCGGAGCAAGGAGCGAAGCGACGCAGCCCAGACCCTGGGATCCATGCCGTGACATCAGCCGAAGAATGCAGCGGCCCAGAACGGCACTTGCATCCGCAACGGTCCGAGCTACCCTTTGTCCATGACCGGCTATATGACCGCGAGCCAGAAGCGCGGCACGATCTACAGCCGCGAACAGACGATCTTGGCCGCCAAATGCCGGAGCACAAATCCGGCGCAGGCTCGCGCTTCACCAGCCGCTACGGCGTGCAGCGCCTGGTCTGGTACGAGGAACATTTCGACATTCGCGACTCCATCCGGCGCGAGAAGTCGCTGTAGCGCTGGCCGCGCCAGTGGAAGATCGAGCTGATCGAGAAGGCCAATCCAGAATGGTTCGAGCTTTTTCGCGGAACGGGGTGGCGCCGCGTCGCTTCGCTCTGGGATGACGAAGGTGGGATGCATCCGCTAGTCTCAAAGACGGGATTTATCGACGTTCGCTGCCGATCACCGATCGTCAACATCACTGTGTCGAGGAACCAGGTCGCTAAATTGCGCCTTTCGCAGCCTGCCGTGCCTGTCGGGTCCATGGGCGTCGCTTAGTCTACAATTAACCACGCAATGTCACCGAAGCCGGAAAGGAATCGGTAAGGCTGTTTATTAAGTCGATCGAAAGAGCTTCTCGATAGATTGGCAGTATCCGATCAGCCAACAGAGAAGTTGACGGAATTGCTGTAACACCTGGAGTAGGAGCTCTCGAATGTCTAACCTTATTGCACGTTTTGTGAAAGACGAATCCGGCGCGACCGCCATCGAATACGGTCTGATCGCCGCCCTCATCGCGCTCGCCATCATGGTCGGCGCCGGCCAGCTCGGCACTGCCCTGAACAACAAGTTCAACGCGATCGCTACCGAAGTGGCGAAGTAGGCAACGACGTCCCAGAAGGGCCGCCGCGCTGGCGGCCCTTCTTCAATCGTGCCGTGTGATTTGTAGTTTCGGCCTCACCAATCGTTAATCGAACATGTCTAGGCTGAGACTACGCACAGTTCGACCGCAGGCGCCACGCCGATGCTTGAAGCCCTGATCCTCGTTGTCTTTCCGTTCTGCATGCTTTTCGCCGCGATCTCCGACATGCTGTCGATGACGATCGCCAATCGCGTGCCGGTGCTGCTTGTCGCCGTCTTCGCGCTGGTCGCGCCGCTGACCGGCATGGACTGGGCAAGCTATGGCTGGCATTTCGCCGCCGGCGGCCTGGTCCTCGCCGTGACCTTCGGGCTGTTCGCGCTGGGCGGCATGGGCGGCGGCGACGCCAAGCTGCTGGCCGCCAGCGCCGTCTGGATGGGGTTGAACATCCACCTCGTCGAATATCTCCTGGTCTCGACCGTCATCGGCGGCCTGCTGACGCTCGCCATCCTCGTCTATCGGAAATCGCCGCTTGCTGCCGTCACAAGCCACAATCCGTTTTTACGCCATTTCGCCGACGAGACATCAGGCGTTCCCTATGGCATCGCGCTCGGCATTGGCGGCCTGCTCACCTTTCCGGCTTCGCCGTTGATGGCGTGGGCGCTCGCCAGCTTGGCGGCCTGATTCTTCCCGCATCAGGCCAGCCTTCCACATTCGATATGGCTTTTGAGCAGGGCGTTTGGCCGCCTTTTCTACTGGCCGGAGCAGATGCTTCAAATTTATATAAACCTTAAATTAAGCACGATCGTAAGTATTAAATTAACCTTGTTTTGACGATTGCCGCTGCATGGTCCGGCTTGGCTAGTTTGTTTGCCAAGGACGAGGTTCGGACAGATGCCAGCATCCCGACTGATCATTCTGGGCGTGGCGGTCGCCGCGGCGGGTGGCGCAGGATATGTCGCAAAAAACATGGTGGCGACGCCGCCGCCTCAAATCATCGATTCCGGCCCCGAGGCGCCGGCAATCGCGCTGCAGGACGTGCTTGTCCTGTCGGGCGACGTTCCGATGGGCAGTCCGCTGGAGAACAACATCAGTTGGCAGTCCTGGCCGGCCGACGGCATCAACGCGAATTTCATAACCCGCGCCGCCGAGCCCGATGCGTTGGAGAAGCTGAAAGGCGGCGTCGCCCGTGTGGCGATGTATGCCGGTGAGCCGTTGCGGCGCTCCAAGCTGATCGGCGAGGGACAGAGCTTCATGTCGTCGATCCTGCCCTCCGGCATGCGGGCCGTCGCCACAGCCGTATCGGCCGACACGTCGGCCGGCGGCTTCATTCTTCCCAACGATTTCGTCGACGTCATCATGACCCGCAGAGCCGATCCGGCAGCCGGCGGCAGCGGTTTTACCACCGAAACCATCCTCAAGAACATTCGCGTCCTGGCGATCGACCAGACCATCCAGGAGGACGAGGAAGGCAAGCGGACCAGGGTCGGCCAGACCGCGACGCTGGAACTGACACCGCAGCAGGCGGAAATCATCACCGTCGCCCAGCAGATGGCGGATCGCCTGACCTTGGCGCTGCGGTCGATCACCGACACCCAGGAGAAGAACCCTGGCGAGGCCGACTATCTCGTTTCCGGCAATGGCCGGCGCGGAACAGTGCGCCTGATCAAGTCGGGCGAAGTGTCCGAAGTGGGAGCAAGGCAATGAGGTTAAAAGCTCCGGTCACACTGGCTGCGGCAATCGGCCTGTTCCTGCTTGGATCGAATGCACATGGCCTCCTCGAGGCGAATGCGGCAGGCGCCGAGGTGTCGGCTTCGACCGCCACCCAGCGCATCAAGCTCGGTCTCAACAAATCCGTGGTCATTGACCTGCCGAGCGATGCCTATGATATTCTCGTCGCCAACCCGGCGGTCGCCGATGCGGTGACCCGCACTGCCAGGCGCATCTATCTCTTCGGAAAGGCGGTCGGCGACACCAACATCTTCGTCTTCGGCCCCAATGGCGAACAGATCGTCAGCCTGGATCTGGCGGTCGAACGCGACGTCGCCGGACTGGAAGACTATATCAGGCGCTTCATACCGTCGTCGAGCATCACGGTCGAATTGCTGAACGACAACGTCGTCCTGACCGGAACCGTGGATACTCCGCTTGATGCCAAGCGTGCGGTCGATCTAGCCACCATCTTCGTGTCCGGCGGTGAAGCGACCACGGGACAGTATTCGCAGACCGCCTCCGGCGGCTCGGCCGAAGCCGGTGTCGACATCGACAATCCGGATTCCGAGCGTCGCGTGAGCCAGATCGTCAACCTGCTGCAGATCATCGGCGACGACCAGGTGACGCTGAAAGTGACGGTGGCCGAAGTCAGCCGCTCGGTGATGAAGCAGCTCGGCGTCAATCTTATTGGTGACGGCGGCAGCAACGGCATCAGTTGGAGCGCACTGAGCAGCCCCGCATACGGATTGGGAAAGCCACTGTCGCAAGGTTCGGGACTTGCAATCGGTACCTCGGCGCTTCAAGCGTACATCAACGCCATGGAGCAAAGCGGTGTCATGAAGACGCTGGCCGAGCCGACATTGACCGCAGTCTCAGGTGAGAAAGCGACGTTCAAAGTCGGCGGTGAATTCAATCTCATCACAGGCCGAACGAACAACGTTTCAGCCGACAATCAAACGGGACAGATTACTTACGACAACGAAAAGCTCGAATATGGAATTGGCCTCGAGTTCCAGCCTGTCGTGCTCTCGGCGGGCCGCATCAGCCTTAAAGTGAGGACGTCGGTTTCGGAACCTACGACGGAAGGCGCCACAGTGCTCGAAGGGGGTGGCGACTTGCCCGGCACCACTTTGCTGTCGATCCGTAAGCGCCTGGCAGACACCACCGTTGAGCTGCCTTCCGGCGGTTCGATGATGATCGCCGGCCTGGTTCGGGACGACATCAGGCAGGCGGTGGCCGGGCTGCCTGGGCTGACCAAGATTCCAGTGCTCGGCACGCTGTTCCGCAGCCGGGACTTCGTCCGCAACGAGACCGAGCTGGTCATCATCATCACGCCCTATCTGGTCAGGCCGGTGACGCGCAACGCCCTTGCCAAGCCGGATGACAATTTCAACGCTGCCAGCGATGGTGCCGGCATGTTCCTTGGCCGTGTCAATCGCGTCTACGGCACCATGCAGACCGACAAGCCCAACGGCCGTTACCACGGCGTTGTCGGCTTCATCTACAAGTAAGCGGGGAAGCGGACATGTCTCAGTCAGCGTTGAAGCCAAGGACGATCACCGCAGCGATGCGGTCCGGCCGTTCGCGGATTTGCCTGCCGGTCCTAGCGGTTGCGGTCGCCGCATCGCTGGCGGGCTGCGCCAAGCGGGACAGCATCACGGTCGGCGCTGTTCCCGACGACTATCGCACCAACCATCCGATCGTCATTACGGAGAAAAACCAGAAGATCGACCTTCCGGTCGGCGCCGGCGATCGCGGCATGACCGGGTCGCAGCGCGACACGCTTCTCGGCTTCCTGGATGGCTATGACAAGAGCGCCGCTCCGACCCTGACGATCTCGATCCCGAGCGGTTCGGCCAACGAGATCGCCGCGACCGCGGCCGGTCGCGATTTCGCCAGGCTTGCGATTGCCAGCGGCATCAGCCGCAACCGGATCGTCATCACCACCTACCAGTCGGCTTCGGCCGAAGCGTCCGCGCCGATCCGCGTCGCCTATGTCTCGGTGAAGGCGCAGACCGACAGATGCGGACGCTGGCCCGAAGACCTGATGCAGACCTCGGAAAACAAGCACTATGCCGATTTCGGCTGCTCGTATCAGAACAATCTTGCCGCCCAGATCGCAAATCCGACCGATCTGCTCGGGCCGCGCAAGCAATCCGATATCGACGCGGAAAATCGCAGCGCGGTGATCGACGTCTACCGCCAGAGAGGCATCTCGGACGAATTCCTCGGCAATTCGGAAGTCGAGTATTGAGCTCGAGCCGCGCAAGTTACGGGAAGAGAAGTCACGGAAAGAAATGACAATGAGCAACCTTGCCTACGACACGGCGATAGATGGCGGCGATACCTCGCAGCAGGACATCGCTGCCATGCAGGCGTTGCGGCCGATCCCACGCATCTCGATCCAGGCATTTTGCGAGACCGACGGCGTTGCCAATCCGGTCGAGCGCGCCGGCGAGGATCGCCGCATGGCGAAGGCCCATCTGAAGGTCCATATGGGCGGCGTCGCCACCGCCATCGAATTCTACCAATCGGCGCCGACACCGAACCTGATCCTGCTGGAATCGCGCAGCGAGCCGAAGCAATTGCTCGAGCAGCTGACGCAGCTCTCCGAATATTGCGATCCGACCTCGAAGGTCGTGGTCATCGGCCACTACAATGATGTCGGGCTCTATCGCGAGCTCATCCGCTCCGGCATTTCCGAATATGTCATCGCGCCGGTATCGATGGCCGATATTGTCAGCGTGATATCGACGATTTTCGTTGATCCGGAAGCTGAGCCGATCGGCCGCTCGATCGCCTTCATCGGCGCCAAGGGTGGCGTCGGCTCCTCGACCATTGCCCATAATGTGGCCTGGGCGATGTCGTCGCTGTTCAAGTCCGAAGTGGTTGTCGCCGATCTCGACTTGGCTTTCGGAACGGCCAACATCAATTTCGATCAGGATCCGGCGCAAGGCATTGCCGAAGCCGTTTTCTCGCCGGAGCGCCTCGACGAGGTCTATCTCGATCGGCTGCTTGCCCAGTGCGCCGAGCATTTGTCGCTGCTTGCAGCGCCTTCAACGCTCGATCGGGTCTACGATTTCGATCCAGACGCTTTCACGCAGCTTATCGACACGGCGCAGCGCAGCGTGCCGCTTCTGGTGCTCGATGTTCCGCACGTCTGGACGGGCTGGACCAAGAACATACTGGTCAAAGCCGACGAGATCGTGATCACGGCGACGCCGGAGCTGGCCAATCTGCGCAACACCAAGAATCTGGCCGACATGTTCAAGCGGCTTCGCCCGAACGATCCGCCGCCGAAGCTGATCATCAACCAGGCCGGAGTGCCGAAGCGCCCGGAGATTTCGTCGTCCGACTTCGCCGACTCGCTCGGCCTGTCGCCGATGTCGGTCATTGCCTTCGAGCCGCTGCTGTTCGGAAACGCCGCCAACAACGGGCGCATGCTCGGCGAAATGGATGCCAGGAACCCGGTTGTCGGCACGATCAACGAGATTGCGCATGTGCTGACCGGGCGCAGCGAAATCAAGGCAAGAAAGAAAGCGGGCCTCGGCAATCTCCTTGGCAAGCTCTCGCGCGGCAAGAAGTGATGCTTCCGGAGCGGAATTGGTAATCGATCATGTTTGGTAAAAGAGGTAGCGACGACGGCAGCCGGTTCACCCCGGAATTCCGTCAGCCGGCACCTGCGCCTGCCGCGCCGGCGGCAAAACCTGCGGAAACGGCGGTTCTCGCCAAACCCGCACCGCCGCCGTCATCCGGCACGCCTGACGCGTCTGCCGCGCCGCCCGCACGGCGTGCTGTCGAGGCGCCGCCATTGGCGCCGGAGCCGAAAAAGCTCCAGCGCCAAAAGAGCGAGACCTACTACGACACCAAGAGCCAGGTCTTTGCCGCGCTCATCGACACCATCGACCTGTCGCAGCTCGCCAAGCTCGATCCCGAAAGCGCGCGCGAGGAAATCCGCGACATCGTCAACGACATCATCGCGATCAAGAATTTCGCGATGTCGATCGCCGAGCAGGAAGAACTGCTCGAGGATATCTGCAATGACGTGCTCGGTTACGGGCCGCTGGAGCCGTTGCTCGCTCGCGACGACATCGCCGACATCATGGTCAACGGCTCCAAGGACGTCTATATCGAGGTCAACGGCAAGGTCGAGCAGACCGGCATCCGTTTCCGCGACAACCAGCAGCTCCTCAACATCTGTCAGCGCATCGTCAGCCAGGTTGGCCGCCGCGTCGATGAATCGAGCCCGATCTGCGACGCGCGCCTTCCCGACGGCTCCCGCGTCAACGTCATCGCGCCGCCGCTCGCCATCGACGGCGCCGCTCTCACCATCCGCAAGTTCAAGAAGGACAAGCTGACACTCGACCAGCTGGTCAAGTTCGGCGCCATTTCGCCGCCCGGCGCCGAGATTCTCAAGATCATTGGCCGCGTCCGCTGCAACATCGTCATTTCAGGCGGTACCGGTTCGGGCAAGACGACGCTGCTCAATTGCCTGACCAACTATATCGACCGCGATGAGCGCGTGATCACCTGCGAGGACTCGGCCGAGCTGCAACTGCAGCAGCCGCATGTCGTGCGTCTGGAAACCCGCCCGCCCAACCTCGAGGGCGAGGGCGAGGTGACCATGCGCGATCTTGTCAAGAACTGCCTGCGCATGCGGCCCGAGCGCATCATCGTCGGCGAAGTGCGCGGACCTGAAGTGTTCGATCTTCTGCAGGCGATGAACACCGGCCATGACGGCTCGATGGGCACGATCCACTCGAACAGCCCGCGCGAATGCCTGAACCGCATCGAATCGATGATCGCGATGGGCGGTTACACGCTGCCGCAGAAAACCGTGCGTGAAATCGTGGTCGGTTCCGTCGACGTGATCATCCAGGCCGCACGCCTGCGCGACGGATCGCGGCGCATCACCCACATCACCGAGGTGATCGGAATGGAAGGCGACGTCATCATCACGCAGGACATCGTTCTCTACAACATCAAAGGCGAGGACGCGAACGGCAGGCTGCTGGGCGAGCACGTTTCGACAGGCATCGGTCGTCCGCATTTCTGGGAGCGCGCTCGCTACTATGGCGAGGAACAGCGCCTCGCCAATGCGCTCGAGGCGATGGAGAAACGCGCTGACTGATCCATTTGGAGGCGTAGGGGCCAGGGCCGATGTTTGGAATTGACGGCACCGTGTTGGCATTTATCGTGCTCGCCGGCTTCAGCGCCGGCGCGGTCGCCTATGCTTTTCTGTTCAACCGGATCAGCACCGAAAAGCAGGTCGGCAGGCGGCTTGAAACGATCAAGACCGCCGAGACGGATGGTGCCGTCGTCAAGGCTTCGCGCGATCGCGTGGCGGAAGCGGCCAAGCGGCGCAAATCGGTTCAGGATTCACTGAAGGACCTCGAACAGAAGCACAAAACCAGCCAGAGCCTCGCCAAAAAGCCGCCCCTGAAGGCCCAGATCCGTCAGGCGGGCATGAAGGTCTCGCTCGAGCGCTTCTATCTCTACTCGGCGGTTTGCGGCGTCGTCCTGACGTTTCTTGCCTATTTCGCCGGTGCGCCTTTGTATGTCTTGCCGGGTGCGCTGCTGGTCGGTGGCCTCGGCTTGCCACGCTGGTTCGTCTCGTTTAGCCGCGCCCGCCGGGTCAAGGCGTTCCTCAACGAATTTCCGAACGCGCTCGACATCATCGTGCGTGCGGTCAAATCCGGCCTGCCGCTGAACGACGCCGTCCGCCTGATCGCCAATGAATCGCCCGAACCGGTCAAGACCGAGTTCCGCCGCATCATCGATTCGCAGCAGATGGGCCTGTCGATCCCCGACGCCAGCATGCGCATGGCCGAGACGATGCCGTGCACCGAGGCGAGCTTCTTCGGCATCGTCATCCAGATCCAGTCCCAGGCCGGCGGCAATCTTTCCGAGGCTCTGGGCAATCTTTCGCGCGTGCTTCGCGACCGCAAGAAGATGAAGGCCAAGGTCCAGGCGCTGTCCATGGAAGCGAAGGCGTCAGCGGTGATCATCGGCGCCTTGCCTTTCGTCGTCGCCTGTCTCGTTTACCTGACAAGCCCGAACTACATCATGCCATTGTTCACCACCAGCGTCGGCAATCTGATCCTCGGCTGCTCCGCGGTCTGGATGTCGATCGGCATCCTGGTGATGCGCAAGATGATGAACTTCGAGGTTTAGGATTTCGAGCGCATGACCGAGAACGTCGTCAAAACCCTTACCGATCCGGCATTTCTGATTGCCCTGCTGGTCGGCATTGCGGTGTTTGCCACCGTGTTCACGCTGCTGCCTGCCTTTGGCGGAAACCAGCTCAAGGCGCGCATGAAATCGGTGGCGCTGGAGCGCGACGAACTGCGCGCCAAGCAGCGTGCGCGGCTTGCCCTAGATGCCGACCGCCGCCGCAAGGGCCTGCGCGAGCAACAGTCGATCGGCATGCGCAATATTGTCGACCGGCTGGACCTCAGGCGCGCCCTCGCCGATGAAGGCACCCTGCAGAAACTCAAGGTGGCTGGCTTCCGCGGGCAGAATCCGTTGACGCGTTTCCTTTTCTTCCGTCTGGTCCTGCCCTTTGTCGGCTTTGCCCTGGCTGCGATCTATCTGTTCGTGCTCGGCGGGTTGCCGGAGCAGCCGCCTCTCATCAAGTTGTTCGTCTGTATCGTCGTCGCCTATGCAGGTTTTTACGCGCCGGTGCTCTATGTCAACAACCGCGCCACCAAGCGCAAGCAGTCGATCCAGATGGCGTGGCCGGACGCGCTCGATCTGATGCTGATCTGCGTCGAATCCGGCATGTCGGTGGAGGCGGCGTTTCGTAAGGTCGCCGACGAGATCGGCGCGCAGTCGGTGGCGCTTGCCGAAGAGTTCATCCTGACCAATGCCGAGCTTTCCTATTTGCAGGAACGCAAGCAGGCCTACGAGAACCTTGCAAGCCGCACCGGCCTGGAATCGGTCAAGTCGGTGTCGCAGGCGCTGGTCCAGGCCGAGCGCTACGGCACGCCGGTGGCGCACGCACTGCGCGTCCTTGCCGGCGAAAGCCGCGACATGCGCATGAACGCCGCCGAGAAGAAGGCCGCGGCCTTGCCGCCGAAGCTCACCGTGCCGATGATCCTGTTCTTCCTGCCGGTGCTGTTCGCCATCATCCTGGGCCCCGCCGGCATCCAGGTCAGCGAGCGCGGCATTTTCGGCGACCAGACGACATCGAGCAGCCAGTAATGCATTCTTGACAGGCCGGCGCTGCCCCTCATTGCCCTGCCGGGCATTTCTCCCCGTATAGTGACGGGGAGAAAGCCGCGTCGTCGACGGTTTCGCCGACGACAAGCGTTTCAGGAAGGGCGCCGATGGCCAGTCAGCTTCTTTCTCCCCGTTTACGGGGAGAAATGCCAGGGCAATGAGGGGCAGCGTCGACATCGATATGTATGACGAGCCGCGGTCAGTTGGTGGCGGGCTTTGTCTTGTCCTGGTCCTTGAGCTGGCTCCAGGCGTTCTGCTGGGCGAGCATCTGGCGAAGGTAAGTCACGTTCGCCTGCGCCTGTTCGGGCGACAGCTCCTGCGAGGCGATCTTCTCGGCCTCGTCGAAGCGGCCCTGCAGGCCGACGACCAGCGCCAGGTTCTGGCGGACGCGGCTGTCGGCATTCGGCTGCTGGGCGGCCGAGCGCATATAGGTTTCAGCCGTGCGCAGGTCACCTTCCAGCACATAGGACATGCCGAGATTGGAAAGGATCGAAGGTTCGTTCGGCTTGAGGTCAAGCGCCTTGCGGTAATTCTGGCGCGCCTCGTCTCTCTGGCCAAGCTGGTCGAGAATAGCGGCTTCCGCCGACACCAGCTTCCAGTCGGGATACTCCGGTGTCTGCGCGCGGCGCACCGCATCGAGCGCCGGCTCGAACTGCCCGTTGGCGGCAAGTGCCTTGCCATAGGCAGCGAGCACGTCGCGGTCCTTCGGCAGCGCGATCGCCAGTTTGCGCATCACGGCGAGCGACTGGTCGGCGTCGCCATCCATTTGCAGCGCCGCGGCGTAATTCGTCGCGATCCGCTTGTCGTTTGGGTTCTTGGCGTAGGACTGACCCAGCGCGATCGTCGCCTTGTGCAACTCGCCGGCCGACATGGTTTCCAAGGGTTTGCCGCTGGGGCGTCCGATCGAGCCGGTCGTCAGCTTGCTGGTTCCGCAGCCTGCGACGCTGGCCGCGAGCGCTATTATGAACGCCGTGGTGATCAGCCGCTTGGCCGTGGCGTTGGTCATGCGGTTGGTCGGCATCTGCACCAGGGCCTCCATTCGTCAAATTGGCTTTTACGTGGCCATCTTCCCTCCCGCAGAAATATTCTGTTAACCCTAACGGATCGTTAAAAAGCGCCGACTCGGAAGCCGGAGATCATCGAATGCCAGTCGAACTCGTCGAGGGAAAACTGAAGACCACTTTGCCGGTGTATCTGGTGGCGAAGGATCGACTGGATGCGGCAGGGCTTGCCTCCTCCTCGCGCGCCTGGGCCAGGGCCAACGGCTTTTCCGGTCAGGCCGGCCGGACGCTGATCCTGCCCGACGAAAACGGCGCGCTTGCCGGCGCCCTGTTCGGCACGGGCGACGGCGAAGGCGCGCTTGCCATCGGCGCGCTGGCGAGAGCCTTGCCCGCAGGCGACTGGCATTTCGCCTCCACACTGGCCGAGCCGGAAATCGCGGCCATCGCACTGGCGCTCGGCGGCTATGTCTTCACCCGCTACGGCAAAAAGCCTGGCAAGACGCTGCGTTTTTCGCTGCCGCCCGGCGCTGAAGGGGCTTATGTTCGCCGCATCGCCGAGGGCGTTTTCCTGACGCGCGATCTGGTCAACACGCCGACCAGCGACATGGGACCTGACGAGCTGGAGAAGGCAGTTCGGACGCTGGCCGGGACGTACGACGCCGAAGTGTCGGTGACCAGGGGCGACGACCTGCTCAAGAACAATTTCCCGATGATCCATGCGGTCGGCCGCGCTTCAACAGGCGCACCGCGGCTGATCGACATGATCTGGGGACCGGAGAGCGCCCCGAAGGTGACGCTGGTCGGCAAGGGCGTCTGCTTCGACACCGGTGGCCTCGACATCAAGCCGTCCTCGGGCATGCTGTTGATGAAAAAGGACATGGGCGGCGCGGCCAACGTCTTGGGCCTCGCCTCGATGATCATGGCCGCCGGGCTGAAGGTCCGGCTGCGTGTGCTGATCCCGGCAGTCGAAAATTCGATTGCCGGCAACGCCTTCCGGCCCGGCGACGTGTTGGTGAGCCGTAAGGGCATCACCGTCGAGATCGGCAACACCGACGCCGAGGGACGGCTGGTGCTGGCGGACGCCTTGGCTCTGGCGGACGACGACGAGCCGCAACTGCTGATCGACATGGCGACCTTGACCGGGGCTGCTCGCGTCGCGCTCGGTCCCGATCTGCCACCGTTCTACACCGGCGATGAAGCGCTGGCCTCCGACCTGGCTGCGGCCTCCGTCGCAGTCGAGGATCCACTGTGGCGCATGCCGCTGTGGAAACCCTATGGCGCAAAGCTGTCGTCGAAGATCGCCGACATCAACAATGTCACGTCAGACAGTTTCGCCGGCTCGATCACCGCGGCGCTTTTCCTGAAGCGCTTCGTCGAGAAGACCGCCGCCTGGGCGCATTTCGACATCTTCGCCTGGAACCCGTCCGATCGTCCGTACGGTCTCGCCGGCGGCGAGGCGCAAGGCATCCGCGCGCTGGAAAGGGTTATTTCGAAACGCTACGCCTGACAGCTCCTGTTCAGCACGAGGACTGAAACGGAACCGAAACAATTTGCCGTCATTGTGGCCGGATGTCGATTTCGATGCGCCCGAGCCAGGCCTTGCGACTGTGGCAGCAGGTGATGCTGTACCAGGTGCGCGACGATGCGCCGGACCTCACCATGCGCCAGACGGCGATCCTGTTCACGATCTATCTCGATCCACCGCCGCATACGGTGCGCGGGCTCGCCGCGCGGCTCAATGTCACCAAGCCGGTGATCACCCGGGCGCTCGACACGATGGGCGCAATGAAGCTGGTTTCGCGCCATCGCGATGAGCTCGACAAGCGCAACGTGCTGGTCAAGCGAACCGTAGAAGGTGCTCTCTTTGTCGAGCGCTTCGGCGATGTTATTATTGCCAGAGCCCAGGAATTGCCGATCTAGAGCAGGGATTCCGAACCGCAGGTCAGCGAAGCAAAGCAGCACCGTTTTCGGAAGAGACCATGCTCCAACACCAAGCCAGAGTCGAGTTGCCGATTTGACCGCCAGGGATGCCCGCCTTCACGCCTTCCGTTCTGATCTCGCCGATATCAGGCTGAAAGGCGAGGTCGCCGCCGCCCGCTTCGTCGCCGGGCGGCCAGCGCGGGTTTCAGCCGCAGTGGCCGACATCCGCAAGGCGCCGCGGCCGGATGCCGGCGTCAACACGCAAGCCCTGTTCGGTGACGACGTCCTCGTCTTCGAAGATGCCGAGGGCTGGGCCTGGATCCAGTCGGAGCGCGACGGCTATGTCGGCTATGTCGCCGACACCGTGCTGGGCAGACGGGACCATGCGCCCACCCATGTCGTCTCGGTGCCGCGCACCTTCCTCTATCCGGGACCTGATTTGCGGCTTTCGCTGAGCGGGCAACTGTCGATGGGATCGGCGCTGACGGTGACCGGCGCGGCAGAAACGCGCGGCACGCATTATGCGTTGCTGCCGTCCGGCGAGGCAGTCATCTCAGGCCATCTCAGGCCTCTAGGAGAGCCGGCTGCCGACTATGTCGCGGTCGCGGAGACTTTTCTCGGCACCCCCTATCTGTGGGGCGGCGCCTCCGGCTTCGGCATCGATTGCTCCGGCCTCGTGCAATTGGCGATGCACATGACCGGCAGGCAAGTGCTGCGCGATTCCGACATGCAGGCGGCGACCATCGGCGAGCCGCTCGACCCGGGTCCGGATCTTGCCGGGTTGCGGCGCGGCGACCTGGTGTTCTGGAAAGGCCATGTCGCTGTCATGATCGACCCGGAAACGATGATCCACGCCAACGGCCACACCATGCTGGTCTCGCGTGAAGGGTTCAGGCAAGCCGTCGCCCGCATCGGCTATCTCTATGGCGGTCCGACAGGGTTTAGGCGGCCGTAGCGCAAGCGCTTTTCCTTCTCTAGTCACCAACGTTGCAGGATTGGCGGCCAAAGCGAAGCTGCCGATCTCCCCCCAAGTGGGGGAGATGTCCGGCAGGACAGAGGGGGCGCCGTAGAGCGCCAAGCTCAATTGCGACCGAGCATTGACCAATGCCTCACACGCCATTGCGTCCGCGAAATCGTGCAAATGCCAAGTCGATGCGCAAGGCCATGACCGACGCCGAACTGAAGCTTTGGAACGAGCTTCGCGCGCATCGCCTGATGGGGCTTGGCTTCCGCCGATAATTTCCGATCGCCGGTTACATTGTCGACTTCGCTTGCCCGGACAAGAAGCTCGTCGTCGAAGTCGATGGTTCGCAGCATGCCGACGCCAATACAGGCGATAAGGCAAGAACAAAGCGTCTTGAACAGGACGGCTGGACCCTCCTGCGCTTCTTGAGTGACGATGTCATTCGCGACATCGACAACGTCTGCCAGCATATTGTGATCGAGGCAGGGCTCGCCCGCGCGACTTGATACGCCGGCAGGACAGAGGGGGGCGCCGTAGAGCGCCAACCTCAATAGCGACCGAGCATTGACCGATGCCCCACAAGGGGGCGAAGGAAAAGCGCACGATCACCTTTTGTTCCGATTCTGCTTGGCGATTGCACGGCGCCGCGCTACCTCTGGCGGGTGACAGAGCAGCCGCGCCTCGCCGAACAGAATGCCGCCGTGCGCTTGCCCGAGCCATTCCTCAAATGGTTCGCGCAAAGAGGCTGGTCGCCGCGCGCCCACCAGATAGAATTGCTGGCGACTGCCCAGGCCGGGCAATCGGTTCTGCTGATCGCGCCGACCGGCGCCGGCAAGACGCTGGCCGGATTTCTGCCTTCACTAACCGAGTTGGCCGGGCGGCCAGGGGGAAAGCCAGGGCAGGCGCGTCGCGGCATCCATACGTTGTACATCTCGCCGCTGAAAGCGCTGGCCGTCGACATCGAGCGCAATCTCGGCAAGCCGGTGGAAGAGATCGGCCTATCTCTCACCATCGAGACGCGCACCGGCGACACGCCCGCGCACAAGCGCCAGCGGCAGAAGCTGGCCCCGCCCGACATCCTTCTGACGACGCCCGAGCAACTGGCGCTGCTGATTGCTGCGCCCGACGCCAGGCGCTTCTTCGAGGATCTGCGCTATGTGGTGCTCGACGAACTGCATTCCTTGGTGACGTCGAAGCGCGGGCATCTCCTGTCGCTCGGGCTGGCTCGGCTGCGATCCTTTGTTCCCAGCTTGCAGACGATCGGCCTGTCGGCGACGGTCGCCGAGCCGGACGAATTGCGGCGCTGGCTGGTCAGCCAGAATCCACCCGGCTGCATGGCCGAATTGATCGTCGTCACCGGCGGCGCCAAGCCCGACATCTCCATCCTCGACTCGGAACAGCACGTGCCGTGGGCCGGACATTCGGCCCGCTACGCGACACCGGAGATCTATAGCGAGATCAAGCGACACAAGACGACCCTGCTGTTCGTCAACACGCGCAGCCAGGCCGAACTGCTGTTCCAGGAATTGTGGCGGGTCAATGAGGACACTTTGCCGATCGCGCTGCATCACGGCTCGCTCGATGTCGCCCAGCGCCGGCGCGTCGAAAAAGCCATGGGCGAGAATGCCTTGCGTGCCATCGTCGCCACGTCGACGCTCGACCTCGGCATCGACTGGGGCGATGTCGACCTGGTCGTGCATGTCGGCGCTCCCAAAGGTGCGAGCCGGCTGGCGCAGCGCATCGGCCGCGCCAACCACCGCATGGATGAGCCGTCGAAGGCCATCCTGATTCCGGCCAACCGCTTCGAGGTGCTGGAATGCCGGGCGGCGCTCGACGCCAATTATCTCGGCGCCCAGGACACGCCGCCACTGGTCAATGGCGGGCTCGACGTGCTGGCGCAGCATGTCCTGGGTTGCGCCTGCGGCGCGCCTTTTTATGCCGATGCGCTGTTCGAGGAGGTGCGAACCGCCGCGCCCTATGCCGAACTCGACCGGCCGACGTTCGATCGTGTCGTCGACTTCGTCGCCACCGGCGGATATGCGCTGAAGAACTACGAGCGGTACGCCCGCATCCGCCTGAACAAGGACGGGCTGTGGCGCGTCTCCAATCCTCGCATCGCCCAGCAGTACCGGCTGAATGTCGGCACCATCATCGAGGTGCCGGCGCTCAACGTGCGTTATGTCAAGGCCGGCAGCAAAGGCTCTGCCTCGCGCGGCGGTCGGGTTCTCGGCAAGATCGAGGAGGCGTTCCTCGAAACGCTGACGCATGGCGACACCTTCATGTTCGCCGGCAAGGTGCTGCGCTTCGAGGGCATCCGCGACAATGAATGTTTCGTGTCGAATGCGCCCGGCAGTGACGCCAAGGTGCCCTATTATGGTGGCGGCAAATTCCCGCTTTCGACTTACCTCGCCGAACAGGTCCGCATCATGCTGGATGACCCGCAGCGATGGAAGAAGCTGCCGGAACAGGTCGCCGACTGGCTGCGCTTCCAGGCCGCCAAATCGGTGCTGCCGAAGCGCGACGACCTGCTGATCGAGACCTTTCCGCGCGGCAACCGCTACTATCTGGTGGCCTACCCGTTCGAGGGCAGGCTGGCGCACCAGACGCTTGGCATGCTGCTTACCCGCCGGCTCGACAGGGCGGGAGCCAGGCCGCTCGGCTTCGTCGCCACCGACTATGCGCTTGCCATATGGTCGCTGGCCGATATGGGCAGGATGTTCCGGGCGAAGAAACCGTCGCTGGCCGCGCTTTTCGACCAGGACATGCTGGGTGACGATCTCGAAGCCTGGCTGGCCGGCAGCTGGCTTTTGAAGCGCACCTTTCGCAATTGCGCGCTCATCTCCGGACTGATCGAAAAACGTCATCCGGGCCAGGAGAAGAGCGGCCGTCAGGTCACCGTCTCGACCGACCTCATCTACGACGTTCTGCGCAGCCATGAGCCCGACCACATCCTGCTGCAGGCGACGCGTGCCGACGCGGCTGCGGGTCTGCTGGATGTCAGCAGACTTGCCGAGATGCTCTCGCGTATCCAGGGACGAATCGTGCATAAAGACCTCGAGCAGATTTCGCCGCTCGCCGTGCCGATCATGCTCGAGATCGGCAAGATGCCGGTGCATGGCGAGGCCGATGATACGCTGCTGATGGATGCGGCAACGCTGGTCGAGGAAGCCATGGGGACGAAATGACATTCGCACTCGCCATGACGGCGCTCCTGGCGGATGCCGATCCTATCGGCATCGCCGGCGAGCGTGCGATCTGCGATCGCCGCGGCGTGCTTTATTTTCCCGAGCTTCGGCTTCTGACCGTGTCCGACCTGCATCTGGAAAAGGGCTCGTCGCTGGCACGGCGCGGTACACTGATCCCGCCTTATGATACCGGTGCGACGTTGCTGCGATTGCAGGCGGTGATTGCCGATTATCAGCCGGCGATCGTCATCAGCCTCGGCGACAGCTTTCATGACGGCGGCGGCGCCGCGCGCATGCATGCGAGCTTTCGCGAACGGCTGGAAGCGCTGATGGCCGGTCGCGACTGGTTCTGGGTTGCCGGCAATCATGACCCGGATGCGCCGGCCGACCTGCCCGGCGAGACGGTGCGCGAGCTGGCCATAGGCTCTCTCGTATTCCGGCACGAGCCTTCGGCGGTGAGAGTGGAAGGCGAGGTATCAGGTCATCTGCACCCTTGCGCCCGCATCGTGCAGCAGGGCCGCTCGGTGCGACGGCGCTGCTTTGCCGGCGACGGCGGCCGCATGATCATGCCGGCCTTCGGCGCCTATACCGGCTCGCTCAATGTGCTCGACCGCGCCTATGCCGGGCTGTTCCGCCGCGAGACGCTGATGGCCTATATGCTCGGCACCGAGCGCATTTTTGCGATTTCCCACGCGATGCTGCGGCCGGGCTGAGCTGCTCTATCGGCCGTAGTAGAGGGTGACGGTGTGTTTCGCTTCGGCGAAGAACAGCCAGCGTTCGACCAGCATGCCGGCGAATTGGGCTGATGTGGCGAGTGCCGACAGCACCGCCGCATAGGGCCATGGCAAGGCGAATGCGGCAATCAGCAGCAAGACGGGCAGAGCGAAGGCCAGCACTTGCGTGATTTGGCGCAGCCGCGCCTTGTGCTTGCGGGCGATGCGAAAGCCCATCTCCTTGAGCAGGTAGTTTTCTTCGGTGTGCGGCCATTCCAGCGACCGCACCGTACCGCCGGCAAGTCCGGTAGCGGTGTTGGCGTTGGTCGGGATTTCCAGCCTGTCATTGTAGCGCCAATTTGCCAGCTTCCAGCCCCAGCCGAGCAAGGTCAGCAGTACGCAACCTGTCAGAACGATAGTCGAGCCGAGGGCGAAGCCCTGCAGCAGCGCGTTGAAAAGCACGCTGCCGCTCATCGCCGAAAAGATCAGATAGCCGGGCAAAGTGAAGCGGCTGTGCCACTGGGCGATCGGCTTCAGCGAGGCATAGATCATGCCGGTGGTGCAGACGGTGGCGACCGCGCCGACCGCAGCCAGCAGCCCGGCGACGGCCACCCAGCCGTTTGTGCGGCCGAGGAACAGCCAGCCGAAGGCGAACAATCCCGCCGGCACGAAGGTCGCGACCGAGGCAACGCCTTCGCGCGACAGCCATGAGCTGCGCCATTGCGAGAATGCTCTCCAGGCGCGTTCTGGTCGGCCGAGATGGCCGGCCGACGACAGCAGGCCGGCCGAGATCAGGCCGAGCGCCAGCCCCATGCCGACGAGGCCGAGCCAGAAATCAGGCGGGACAAATCCTTGTCCGGCCAGCACGCCGAGCAGCGCGAGCAGGCCGTAACCGGCGCCCGTGGCAGTGGTGAAGAAGACGACGGAGAAGGCTGGATGCATGGATGCTGATCAATGCGAAAGCATGCGATCGACCCAGCCGAGGAAACCGCCTTCAACCCGCAACGGTTCGAGCCTCGGCGCCGGCACCGATGCAGCGCGCGGCGTGTGGGCGCGCGGCGGCAAATATTTGTTGGTCGGGTGATAGCCGAGTTCGGGCATCAGGTCGACGCCGCCGCGTTCGGCCACCAGTTGCGAGATCGCCGATGCCGGGTCGCCGAGATCGCCAAAGTGCCGCGCGCTGGTCGGACAGGCGGCGACGCAGGCCGGCACGCGGTCTTCTTCCGCCAGATTGTCGTTGTAGATGCGGTCGACGCACAGCGTGCACTTCTTCATCACGCCGACATCGGTGTCGAATTCGCGCGCGCCATAGGGGCAGGCCCAGCTGCATAATTTGCAGCCGATGCACTTGTCTTCGTCGACCAGCACGATGCCGTCCGAGGCCCGTTTGTAGGAGGCGCCGGTCGGGCACACGGTGACGCAGGCCGGTGTCTCGCAATGCAGGCAGGAGCGCGGGAAATTGACCGTGCGCCCACCCATCTCCGTCATGTGCTCATAGCTGTGCACGCGGTTGAACCAGACCCCATCGGCATCGCCGCCATAGGGATCGATGTCGGTCAGCGGCGCCATGTGGCCGCCGGTGTTCCATTCCTTGCAGGCGGTAACGCAGGCCTGGCAACCGACGCAGGTGTCGAGGTCGATGACCAGGCCGAGCTTCTTGTCGGTATGGGCGGGAAGGCAAGTCATGGTCTGGAAGCTTCTCTTGCCCGGCGAAACTCGGCGCCAAAACTGAGCTTGTCGGGCGAGGGTTTGAAATGCGGTGGCTGCCGGAAGCGCTCGAACTGCGGCTCGGTGAAGCCGGCTTCTTCAGCCGCGCATTTGACGATGCGGACGCGCAGGTCGAACCATGCCGCCTGGCCGGTGACCGGATCGGAATTCGAGTAGCGCTTGCCGTTCGCACCGGCAGAAGTCTGGTCGCCGATGATATGGTTGAGCAGAAAGCCGCGGTTGGATTCGGCCGCGTCGTCCTTCAGGCCCCAGCTGCCGCGCCGCTTGCCGATCGCGTTCCAGGTCCACACCGTGTCCACGTTGACGCCGTCGACCAGCTTGATCTGTCCCTTGACCCTGCCGTTGATGCTCTCGATCCAAACCCAGTCGTCATCGGCAAGCCCGAAGCCGGCGGCGGTTCGGCTGTGCACGAACAGCCGGTTCTGGCTGGTGATCTGTCTGAGCCAGGCGTTCTGCGAGCCCCAGGAATGATACATGTGCATCGGCCGCTGCGTCAGCGCATGCAGAGGGTATTTCTCAACGTCGACAACCGCCTCCTCGAAGGGCGTGTACCAGAACGGCAGCGGGTCCATATAGGTTTCGATGCGGCTGCGCTCCGCCTTCGGCGGCAGCACCCGGCCATGGCCGCGCGCGGCGAGGCGAAACCGCTGCATCGGCTCGGAATAGAGCTGGAACACGATCGGCTCGGCCTTCGGGATGAAACCCATGGTCTCGGCAAACTCGAGGTAGGATCGGTTGGCCATCTTGTAGTAGCGCTGGTCGTCGGCAAAATCGTGGTGCCAGAAGCCGCCATTGTCGATGTAGCGCTGAAGCTGGTCGGGATTGGCATCCCCCTTGCCGATCAAAATTCCGTCTTTGCCGCGCCAGCCGGCGAGCGGGCCGATGCCTGGCCTGCGCTCATGATTGACGATGTAATCGGCATAGTCGCGGTATTTGGCCGAGCCGTCGTCGGCGACGAAGCCGGGCAGGCCGAGCCGCGCGCCGAGCTCGATCAGCACCGTCTGGAACGCCCGCACGTCGCGGTCCGGCTCGACAACCGGATGGCGGATGGCGTCACCCGGTCCATCGGCGTGGCTGATCGGCCTGTCGAGCAGGCTGATGCAGTCATGACGCTCGAGATAGGTGGTGTCCGGCAGCACGAGATCGGCGAACGGCACGGTCTCGGAATAATAGGCGTCGGAATAGATGATGAACGGGATCCTGTACTCGCCTGACGCATCCATGTCGGTCAGCATCGCCATCGTCTCGACGGTATTCATCGACGAGTTCCAGGCCATATTGGACATGTACATGAACAGCGTATCGATCCTGTAGGGATCGCCGGCCCAGGCGTTGCGGATGACCGTGTGCATGAGTCCGTGTGCTGCCAGCGGCGCATCCCAGGAATAGGCCTTGTCGATGCGGATCGGCGTGCCGACGTCATCGACCAGCAGATCGTCCGGGCCGCAGACGAAACCGAGCGGCATGCCTTCGAGCGGCGTCATCGGCCTGACGTCCTTGCCCGCCGGCCTCGGCCCCGGCGGCGCCGACCGCGGATAAGGCGGCTTGAAGCGAAACCCGCCGGGCACGTCCACCGTACCCAGGAGTACTTGCAGCAGGTGGATGGCGCGGCAGGTGTGAAAACCGTTCGAATGCGCCGAGATGCCGCGCATCGCGTGCATCGACACCGGCCGGCCCTTGATCGTCTCGTGTCGGCGGCCGGCCCAGTCGGTCCACGCCACCGGCAGTTCGATCGCCTGCTCGAAGGCGACATGCGCCAGTTCGGCGGCGATGCGGCGGATGGTGTCGGCGGTAACGCCGCAGCGTTCGGCGACCGCATCGGGAGAATAACTCTCGTGCAGGTAGCGGTCGGCAATAAGCTGGAAGACCGGAACGCAGCGGCGGCCATCGACCTGGAAGTTGCCGGTCAGCGCCGGCTTTGCGTCGGTATCGGTGGCGCTGACGGAGACTTTGGCCAGCCTGTCCCAGGCCAGCGGATTGCCGCCGCTGTCGCGTGCGAACAGCCCGTCATCTGCTGCACCCGGCTCCTGGATGACGAGGACATGGGCGTTGGTGTAGCGCAGCAAATAATCGAGATCGACGCGGCCGGCCTTCAGCAGTTCATGGATGAGAGCAAACACGAACAGGCCGTCGGTGCCGGGCCGGATGCCGATCCAGTCATCGGCAATGGCGTTGTAGCCGGTGCGGCAAGGATTGATCGAGACCACCTTGGCGCCGCGCGCCTTGAGCTTGCCGAGACCGATCTTGATCGGGTTGGAATCATGGTCCTCGGCGACGCCGAACAGCATGAAGTATTTGGTGTTGTCCCAGTCGGGTTCGCCGAACTCCCAGAACGAGCCGCCGATCGTATAGAGCCCGCCGGCCGCCATGTTGACCGAGCAGAAGCCGCCATGGGCGGCGAAATTCGGCGTGCCGAACTGGCTCGCCCACCAGCCGGTCAACGATTGCGACTGGTCCCGGCCGGTGAAGAAGGCGAGTTTCTTCGGATCGGTGCGGCGGATTTTCGAAAGCCGTTCCGTCGCGATCGAGAAAGCCTCCTCCCACTCGATCTCGCGAAATTCTCCCGAGCCGCGCGGACCGGTGCGCAGCAACGGTTTCTTCAACCGGGCCGGGCTGTAGTGCTGCATGATGCCGGCGCTGCCTTTGCCGCACAGCACGCCGCGATTGACCGGATGGTCCTTGTTGCCGTTGATGTAGCGGACCTTGCCGTCCTTGATGTGGACGTCGATACCGCAGCGGCAGGCGCACATGTAGCAGGTGGTCTTGGCGATGCTGTCGGAGACATCGGGCGAGGTATCGACGCCATCACCCTCGTCGGGCGCGCGGGTGTCGGCAAGCGACCGTTGGGACGGTGCGGAATTGGCGCCGCGCAGCGGTCCGTGGTTCATGATCCGGCGCTTTTGCGGTCTGCGATTTTGGCTCTCGTCTTCGGCCCGGGGCCGCGCATGTAGTGTTCTTCCGGATGATAGCGGTCGCCGGCAAGCCGACGCCGCAGACCGCGGGTCCGATGGGCAAACAAGGATTTGAACCGCCCGATCACTTTTCTACCCGTTGCAGGTTGGCCGCGATTTTTTTCCAACTCCGCCGGGAAAATTAGAACAAAGCAATCGATCCGTCTAACAAGTTGCTCTTGTAATTCCAATCGAAATTGTTTCTTAATTCTCCGCATGACCTTGGACCAACTGCGGATATTCGTTGCCGTCGCCGAACGGGGGCACATGACCAAGGCGGCCGAACTGCTGGGTATTTCCCAATCGGCCGCCTCAGCCGCCATCCGCTCGCTCGAACAGCAGCATGGCGTCCAGCTGTTCAACCGGGTCGGTCGCAACATCGAACTGGCGCAGACCGGGCGCAGGTTTCTGCCCGAGGCGAAGGCCGTGCTCGAACGGGCGGCTGCCGCCCACGACGTGCTGGAGCACGTCTCGCAGACGATCACCGGGAGCCTTTCCATCGCCGCCAGCCAGACCATCGCCAGCTACTGGCTGCCGCGCCGGCTGGCCTCCTTCCACGAGGCCTATCCCGCCGTCAGGCTGAGCGTGACCATTGGCAACACCAGGCAGGTTGAGACCACCGTACTCGACGGTACGGCTGATTTTGGCCTGGTCGAGGGGCGCACTGAATCGGACATATTGCGGCGCGCCAAGGTCGACGTGGATCGCCTGATGCTGGTCGTGGCGCATTCGCATGCCGAGATCGCCGAAGTCTCGCGCGGGCATCCCGATATCAGGGAACTCCGCTGGATCATCAGGGAAGGCGGATCGGGCACGCGCGAGGTGCTGGAAGATCTTGCCCGCCGCGAAGGGATCTCGTTCGCGGAGCTGCGGATATTCCTGGTGCTGCCGAGCAACGAGGCGGTCCGTCAGGCGGTCGAGGCCGGCGCCGGCGCCAGCATCATTTCGGAGCTCGTTGTCGAACGCGCGGTCGCCGAGGGCAGCCTGCGAGCCGTGCCGATCGATCTGCCAAAGCGCGATTTCGCCATGATCACGCATCGTGACCGGCAGGCAAGTCTGGCCCAGATGGCGCTCAAGGCGCATCTGGGCGCGAGGGCCGGCGAGACCGTCCGCGGGTAAGCCGGGTCAGCCGAATTTCCGCTGCGCATCGAGCGCCAGCCCAAGCCCGACCGAGCCGAACATATCACCTTCGATGACCGACGCCTGCGGCACCAGGGCCAGTATCTGCTGCCTTGCCAGCGGGATGGCGGTCGATCCGCCGGTCAGGAACACCGCGGTGATGTCGGACGGTTTCACCTGCGCGTCGCGGATCGTCTCACCAACCGTCGCGGCCACCCGTTCGATATCCCTGGCGATCGTGTCGTCGATCCCGGCGCGCGTAATTTCGGTCGCAAACTTCGCTCCCGTCAGCGCGACCATCACCTCGGCGGACGGTTGCTCCGTCAGCTCGATCTTGGCCCTCTCGACCAAAGCGGCCAGCGCGTGCCCGTAACGATGCTCGACGATGTCGATGAAGCGGTCGACCAGGTCGGCGCGTTCCGCCTCGTAGCGGATCTGGCGCAGATGCGTCATCGCGCGGGCGGTGTAGACCAGATTGATGCGCTGCCATGTCGCCAGGTCGATGAAGTAGCTGGCCGGCAAGTTGCGCTTGCCGTCCTTGGTCGGCGAGAGGTAGCCGAGCTGCGGCATCACATGGGCGATGCTCAACAGCCGGTCGAAGTCGGTGCCGCCGATGTGGATGCCTCGGCTCGCCAGGATGTCGTCCTTGCGATCAAGGGAGCGGGCGCGCTGCGGCGAGACCCGCACGATCGAGTAATCGGACGTGCCGCCGCCCATGTCGACGATCAGCGCCAGCTCTTCGCCCGTCACCGTCTGCTCGTAGTCGAGCGCCGCCGCGATCGGCTCGAACTGGAAGGCGATATGCTTGAAGCCCTGGCTGCGGGCCGCGTTTTCGAGTTCGCCTTCGGCCTTGGCATCGGCCTCGGCATCGTCGTCGACGAACTGCACGGGACGACCGAGCACCACGCTTTCAACCGTATCGTCCGCATCCTCTTCCAGCCTTTTCCTGAGGTGGCCGACGAACAGGCCGATGATCTCGGTGAAGGCGATCGATCGGGTTTTGATGCGCGTCTTTTCATGGACCAGCGTACCGCCGAGTACGCTCTTCAGCGAGCGCATCAGGCGACCCTCGATGCTGTCGGTATAGTTGGCGATGGCGCGGCGCCCAAAGTAGGTGCGGTTGTCCTCGAAATTGAAGAACACCGCGCTGGGCAGCGTCACCTCGCCGTCTTCCAGCGCCACCAGTTGCGGCTGGCCGTTCCTGATCACGCCGACGGTGGAGTTCGAAGTGCCGAAGTCGATACCGCCGAATGCTGGTCGCATCGCAAAGTCCAGTATTTTTGATTGGGGAGCGACAGCCGGTGTTCGGCCGGGCCGGGGTCGCGGTCTAACCCACGAGCGTAAAAAGGGGAACCGCCTTTTGAAGAGAGTTTAATCCTTCCGGAAGACGAGCCTTCCGAGCCAGCCGGTCAGCATGGCCAACGACACCGCGAAGACGCCATACAGGAAAGAATAATCGTGGGCGACGCGGAAGATCGACTGTTCGAAACCGGATTTGCGGATTTCGAGCTGGGCGGAGCTTTCCTTGATGAACAGGCCGCTCTTGAACAGGAACGCTCGTGCCTTGTGGGTGCCGACCGGAACATTGGGGGCGAGCCTGACGGTGGCGCGGAACAGGTTCTGCGACAGGAACTGCACGCCGCCGACATTCACGCTGTAGAGGCCGGTCGCCGTCTTGCGCTCGCGCAGCGCTGCGGTGAATTCCTGGATGGTCGCCGGACTTTCGCCAGCGTCGGCCGGCTGCATGTAGATGTTGGCGGCGCCGAGCGACAGTTGCTTGTAGCTGTTGGGGTCGGTGACGTCCTGCAGCGGCCGCGTCGTCGCGACCGAATAGGACACCGGCACATTCTTGAAGGTCTCGGACTCAAGATTGATCCAGATGCCGAGCACCCGGTCCTTGCGGCGCACGACGACCTTCCGGGCCGGACCCTCAAGCACGACGACGATGTCGTAGCGCCCCTGGCGCGCGACACGCGGGTCGGCATTTTCCAATGAGCCGAAGATGGTGAGGTCGGCGCCGGAAAAGCCGGCGGTGATTGAGACATGGTCGGTGGACAGGCCGATCTGGATGTTTTCGGTAACCGGCGTCTGCGCTCTTGCCGGTGACGAGGCGGCGAACAGCGACAGCGAGGCAACGGCCAGGAACGTCCTAAAACCCGCCATCAGGTCGGATCCGCGCCGGACAGCAAATAGAGGCTGGGCGGCGTCACGAACAGATCGATGGCGAGCCGGATGGCAACCGCCAGGACCAGCAGAGCGAGCAGCGCCCTGAGCTGCTCGCCGCGCAGCCTTTGGCCGGCCTTGGCGCCGTATTGCGCGCCGGCGACGCCGCCCGCCATCAACAGGAAGGCGAGCATGACGTCGACCGTCTGGTTGGTGGTGGCATGGACCAGCGTGGTGTAGGCCGAGGTGAAGATGATCTGGAACAGCGAGGTGCCGACGACGACGTTGGTCGGCACTTTCAAGAGATAGATCAGCGCCGGCACCATGATGAAGCCGCCGCCGACGCCCATGATCGACGACAGGAAACCGATGCCGGCGCCGAGGCCGAGCACGGGGATGACGCTGACGAAAAGCTTCGAGGCCCTGAACCGCATCTTCAGCGGCAAGCGGTGGATCCAGTTGTGCTGGCCGGATTTCTTCAGCACCGGTGCCGCGCCGCTGCGCGCGGCGCGCAGCGCATTAACGCTCTCGACCAGCATCAGCCCGCCAACGGTGCCGAGTAGCACGACGTAGAGCAGCGAGATGAACAGGTCGAGCTGGCCGAGCCGGCGCAAGAAGCCAAAGACGAAGATGCCGCCGGTCGAGCCGACGATGCCGCCGGCCAAAAGCACACCGCCGAGCTTGAAGTCGAGCGTGCCGCGCTTCACGTGCGACAATGCGCCGGAGAAGGAGGAGGCGATGACCTGGTTGGCGCCGGTGGCGACTGCGATCGCCGGCGGTATGTTGTAGAAGATCAGCAGCGGCGTGATCAGGAAGCCGCCGCCCACTCCGAACATGCCCGAGAGGAAGCCCACCGCCGCGCCCATGGCCAGCAGCACGAAGATGTTGACGGAAATTTCCGCGATCGGGAGATAGATGCCCACCCGTCAGTCTCGATCAGTTTGCCCGTCGGCGAATGCAACCGTGGCGGGCATTCGCGCCAAAAGCCTGTCCGTTCTTGCGCCGGCCGGGCGGCGAAGTCAAACCTCGCCACGTCGCCGAAACAAAAAACAACTCAATCAGTTAACAGGCAAATGTGTGGCAAAGGCGTCGCGGAAACGACGCATCTGACGTTATTTGCGCGCAAGCAGCGCCTTGACCAGCTTTTCGTCGACCGTGCCGGTAGGCTTCAGATCGTTGTCGGTCTGGAAAGCCATGATGGCATCCTTGGTTTTCTGGCCCATCACGCCGTCGTCATTGCCGGCCTCGTAGCCGTTCTTGTTGAGAATGCGCTGGATGTTCTGAACGACCTTCTTCATGTCGACGCTGGCGGTCGTCTGCGGCGTGCCGTCCTGCCACGATTCGGGAATATCGGCCGAATTGGCCGCAGGATCGAGCGGCTTTGCCTTCCACAGCTCCGTGGCGGCGCGTGCGCGTTCGAGCTGCTCGGGCCTGAGCGCCTTGGCGATCTCGTCGCGCTTTGCCGCCGCATCCTTGTCGCCGGTCTTGGCGACGAGCGCGAACCATTTGTAGGACTCTTCGAGATTCTGCTTCATGCCGACGCCCTTCGCCGCCAGGATGCCGAGATTGAACTGGCTGTCCTTGACACCGAGATCGGCGGCGGCTTGGAACCAGTGCGCAGCCGATTCATTGTCGGTCACGCCGTCCGCCGCCATGGCGAAGAGCACGGCGAGGTTGTGCATGGCGCTGGCGTTGCCCTGCTCGGCGGCGAGCTGGTACCAGGTCTTCGCCTTCTTGACGTCGCGGGCGACGCCGGTGCCCTTCTCGTAGAAGTTGCCGATGCGGTATTCCGCCGGTGCGAAGCCGAGCTCGGCTGATTTCTCGTACCATTTGGCGGCCGCTGCCATGTCTTGCTTGACGCCGCGCGATTCGGCGTAGCGCGAGCCGATCTCGAACAGTGCCTCGGCGTCGCCGCCGGCCGCTGCGTCACGCAAGGCAGCCGGGCCGGCATCGGCTGGAATGTCGATCTTGGCAGTGGCCGCCGCCGTCGATGCAACCGCTGAAGTGACCGTGCCGGTCATGTCCTGGGTCGCGGGGGTGGCGTCCGGCGCGGTGGCCATTGATTCGGCGTCCGCAACCGTCGGGCCCGCAGGTGCCGACGCTGTCACGTTCGCCGCCGCCGGATCGGGCAACGTCGTTGAAGCCATTGGCGCAGGAACAGGCTCGGCCGCGGACCCTGAGTCGATCGGCGTTTCGGCATCCGCCGATATTTCGTTTTCCGACGGCGTGGCGATGGCGGTCTGCGCCGGCATGTCGTCCTCGGCTACCGATTCGGATGGCTTTGCCTGCCGGACAGCGCCGCCTGATGCGCTATCCCCTGCAGTTTGTGCGTCCGTCTTCGGCTCGTTGACGGTACCGATCGATGCGCTTTCCGCTGGCTGCGCGGCCGCCATCGGCGTCGTGTCGTTGCTGGCAATATCGACCGGGTCGGAGACAAAGGCCTTGCCCAATTGCAGGCCGGCGAGCGCCAGCATGACCGCGGCGGCTGCCATCAGAATCGGCTTGCGTCGCGCCTTGAGCAAGTCGCCGATCCTGAGCGCCTTTACCGGCCCCCTCATCGTCGATTGCCGCTTGAGAGCGTCGGCCTCGGCAGCGGCCGCTTGCGCCGCGCGCCTGGCAGCGGCGATGAAGTCGGATTTCGATGCGTCGGCATTGCCGGCCCTGCCGGGCGGGCCGCGTTCGTCGCGCACGCGCTTCATGATGGCGTTGAGGTCAGGTGGGCCGGAGCCGGGCTCCAGCGGCCGGTTGGCAACCTTCGGGTCCAGCGGCTCGTCGAGATCGGCAATCGGTATCTCGACATCAGGCGCGGAGCCGGCAAGCGGTGGAACAATCGTCTCCTTCTTGGCCTTGAAGGCGCGCGCCAGTCCGCCGAGCATCGACTTCCGGCCGCCGGTCGGCTGGCTTTTTTCCGACGTGTCCGAGCCAAGCGCCGCCATGGCCGCGGCCGCGGCGGCTTCGGCCGGCGTGCGCGTGCCCGGGTCGCTACGCGTGCCCGGTTCGCTATGGGAACCTGGTTCATCGCTGATCATGGCAGAGACATGGCTGTCGAGGTCGGCCATGTCTTCCGTCAGCGGCAGTGGCTGGTCGATGTCCATGGACGGCGCGTCACGTACGGCCATCTTTGACGATCGCACGCCGCGCCAGCTGTCCGGCTCGGCCGGCTGCGTATTCAGAAGTTCGCTCACAGCGTCGGTCGGCTCGCCGGTTTCCAGCGAGCCCAGCCGGTCGACGATCTTGAGCAGCGTGTCGTGGATGGCTTCGAAGGTCCTCGAATTGCGCTCGTCGGAACGGCGCGTCAGTGCTTCGAGCGTCTTCAGATCCTGGGCGAGGCCAGAGACGGCCGCCGTGTTGGCACTGGAGCCCGCCAACGAACGGACGGCGCTCTCGGCTGCCTCGCGCGCCGCGCTGAGGATGGAATCGCGGGTGCCAGCCAGCGACTTCTCGATTTCGTTGAGACGAGGGCTGATATCCTCCAATTCCGGCAGTGGCGCGCCGGGTTTCGAAAGGTGCGCCGACAGGCCCGCGACCTGCGCTTCCAGGCTGCGGATCAGGGCCGGGTCGATACCGGCGACTTGTGCCGCCGATGAATCCAGCCGGACTGAAATGTCTTCGAGCCGGCTTTCCAGGCCACGGATCGCCGCTTCACCTGCGTGATCGGGAACGCGCGTCTCCAAGCGCTGGGCCAGCGCGCTGAAGCGGGCGTCGAGGGCGTCCATGATGCCGGCCCCGTCGATCTGCGGCATGCGCTGGTCCAGCCTGTCGGCAACTTCGTCCAGCCGGCGCTCGAGATCACGAAACAGCATGTTGCCCTGTTCGATCGCGTCGCCCTGGCGGCGCTCCATCATGCCGGACAGCACGTCGAAACGCTGTTCCAGCCCCTGGAAGATATAGTCGGCGTCCGGCATGGCAGGCGCCCGGTCGATCTTGTCGGCAATAAGCGCGATCTGCTTGTCGAGACGCTCCATCGCCTGCTCAGGCAAATTGGCCCGGTTGGCAAGATCGTCGACCCGGCTCGACAGCATGTTGAGGCGGTCGATGACCTCGCCGCTCGGGTGAACTTGCGTCACTTCCTCGATCTGTTCGGCAAGCGAGGCGATCCGCTTCTCGATACGCTCGAATGCTTCGGGGTCGAATGAATTGGCCTGCGCAGCGACGGTCGAGGCGACGATGGCGCGGGAAATCTCGTCCAGCCGCTCGTCGATAATCGCCAATGTGCTGCTGCCGAGACTGTCCTGCTGGCGGGCGAAATGCTCGACGGCGCCGGCAAGCGTGCGGACCTTCTCTTCGAGCGAGCGCAGCGAAAGCGATTCCGGCAGATTGTTGACGGCATTGCTGATCTGTTCGAGCCTTTCGGTCAGTATCGAAAGACCGGGTGCGTCCGACCGCTGTCGCTGATCGGCATCGACACGATCCTCGAACGCGGTCCAGCGGCGGTCGAACTCGTCCCAGCGGCGGCCGACCGCCTCCACGCTCTCCTCGCGCGCCAACGTGTCGAGTGCGGCCTTGACCTGCTCCAGATCGAGCCGGAGCATGTTGACGCTTCTGTCGTCGCTCTTTTCGGCCAGGGACTGGATGGCGCCGGAAAGCCGCTCGAACTCGACGCCGAGTTCGGCGCTGCCTTTGCCTCCCGCCGATTGGCCACCCGGCTGGGTGCTTGCCTGGAAAGCCCGCTCGATGTCGTTGCGCAGCGCTTCGAATTCGCGCTGCAGGCCGGCGGTCATCTGGTGGCGCAGTTCCTCGCGCAGGCCACGCAATTCGCCGGCGATCTTGCCGACCACGGCGACGCCGTCCTCCTGGCCGCGCACGCGGTCGATGTCGCGGGCGATCGCCTGGTAATTCTGGTCGAAGGCAGCTGGCGCCGGGCTTTTCGGCGGCTGCGCCGGGCGCGGATCCTCATAGGGCCGGGCGCTGGCATAGCGCGGCTCCGCGCTCAGCCGGCGCGGATCGGGACGTTCGCTCAAGTCCTCGCGCGTCCGCTCCAGCCGCTGCTCCAGCGTTTCCAGAGAGCGGTTGAGCTGTTCAAGCGTGGTGTACGGCCTGCGCTGCCGGCCGGTGTTGAGTGTATCGAGATAGGACTGCTTGCTGTTCATCGATGCGCCCGTTCACAATCGCTGCTGGCTTTATGACCAGTTCCCAAAGTCCTGCCGGAAACGAAGACGGCCGCGGCTTTGCTGCGGTGGACTCCGAAACCGTGAAAAATTCGCTACAGGATAACCACGGGTGACCGACATGCGCACAATTCGCCCAACGTGGTAAACAACGCGTTAACCAAGCTTAAGAAGTTGCAACGATGTTGACGAGCGCCTGAAGCGCCGCCGGGCCATGCGCTGGCGGATGCGGCAAAAAGGTCCTCCCGCACGACGCCCTTGCTTCGTGAGGCGGCTATCGGTATAGAATTGACGTAAACGTAAGGGTGCAGATTGTGCCGTTTGCGATTTTGTTTGTTGAAACCACGAGTGGAAGCACGCCCCCGCTTCGACTCAGGCGACGCACGGTCCAGGACCGCGGCGCCACCAGATGGGGAAAGCCAGTGACCATGAAACTTGTTTCGCCCGGCGAAGCCGCGGCCAATACCAATGACATGTCCGATAAAGCCGGCGAGGATCTTGTCCGCATCGGCGAGATGGCCAAGAAATACGGAGTAACGCTGCGTACGCTGCGTTTCTACGAGGACAAGGGCCTTCTCAATCCGCAGCGCGACGGCTCGACCCGTCTCTACACGCGCCGCGACAAGGCGCGGCTGAAGCTGATCCTGCTCGGCCGCAAGGTCGGGTTCTCGCTGCGCGACGTCAAGCAAATGATGGACCTCTACGACCCCAGCGGTTCCAACACCAAGCAGTTGCGACTGACGCTCGACAAGTCGGAGAAGCAGCTTGCCCGCCTGCAGAAGCAGCGGGCTCTGATCGACGATGCCATCAACGAGTTGAGCAACTCGATGGCGGCGGTGCGTCAGATGCTGAGCGAGCGCTCGGCGCCGCAGGCCAGCGTCGCCGGGTAATTCTTCGCCGGCTTCCGGTGAACGGCCTTCTGGGAGAGAGCCGCGTGGGCCTTGGCTGCGCGGCTCTTCCCTTTGTCTTGCGGCTGCGACGGGACGAATATCTTTCAATCTGTTCGGACTGGCTACGGCCAGCGCCGTTACGCTATGAGCGAGCGGCGGGGATTAATTTGTCGCATCAAAAAAATTGACGTTTACGCAAACGTCAACTTTTGCTATTCCGACCTGAACATTGGTCCGCATGCCCGTCTGACTTCACATTGGGGATTCGGGGCCAAGGCCGCATGGTGGAGGAAATGCATGCCGATCTACAGGGCGCCGGTCCAGGACACGCTGTTTGTGCTGAAAGAAGTGCTGGGCTACCAGCGCTATTCCAATCTTCCCGGATTTTCCGACGCGACGCCGGACGTGCTCGAGGCCATCCTCGCCGAGGGCGCCAAGCTCGCTGAAAATGTCATGCAGCCGCTGAACCGCGTCGGCGACATGGAAGGCTGCGAGCGCCATGGCGACGGTTCGGTGACGACGCCGAAGGGCTTCAAGGAGGCCTTCGACCAATACCGCGAGGGCGGCTGGTTGGGGCTGGCCGCACCCGTCGAATTTGGCGGCCAGGGTCTGCCTTACGCGGTGCATACCGCTGTTTCCGAATATATGATCTCGGCCAACATGTCGCTGATGATGTACCCCGGCCTGACGCAGGGCGCCATCGCCGCGATCATTACCCATGGCACCGACGAGCAGAAGGCGCTCTGGTTGCCGAAGCTGGTCGAAGGCGTCTGGACCGGCACCATGAACCTGACCGAGCCGCATTGCGGCACCGATCTCGGCCTGCTGCGCACCAGGGCGGTTCCCAACGGCGACGGCACCTACAGGATCTCAGGCCAGAAGATCTTCATATCGGCCGGCGAGCACGACATGGCGGACAACATCGTCCACCTGGTGCTGGCCCGCATCGAGGGCGCGCCGGAAGGCGTGAAGGGCATTTCGCTGTTCATCGTGCCGAAGCTCAAGCTCGATGCATCTGGCAATCCTGGCGAGAAGAATGCCGTCTCCTGCGGCTCGATCGAGGAGAAGATGGGCATCCATGGCAATTCGACCTGCGTCATGAATTATGACGAGGCACAAGGCACGCTGCTTGGCGAGACGAATGGCGGGCTGAAAGCGATGTTCACGATGATGAATGAAGCGAGGCTCGGCGTCGGCCTGCAGGGGCTTTCTGTGTCGGAGGTCGCCTACCAGAACGCTGTGTCCTATGCCAAGGATCGCCTGCAGGGACGCTCGCTGTCTGGGCCGAAGGCGCCGGACAAGAAGGCCGACCCGATCATCGTCCACCCCGATATCCGCCGCAGCCTGATGACCACGAAGGCCTTCAACGAGGCCGGTCGCGCACTGGCACTGTGGACGGCGATCAAGTCCGATATCGCCCACCGTGCCAGTGACGACAAGGACCGCCAGGCTGCCGACGACTACACCGGGCTGATGACGCCGGTGGTCAAGGGCGTGCTCACCGACAAGGGTTTCGACCACGCGGTGATGGCGCAGCAAGTGTTCGGCGGGCACGGCTATATCGAAGAGCACGGCATGAGCCAGTTCGTGCGCGATGCCCGCATCGCCATGATCTACGAGGGCGCCAACGGCATCCAGGCGCTCGACCTCGTCGGCCGCAAGCTGGCCTTGAATGGCGGCCGCGCCGTGCAGGCCTTCTTCAGGGAGGTCGGCGAATTCTGCGAGGAGAACCGCACTGATGAGAAGATGGCGCCCTTTACCAAGGCGCTGAAGAAGGGCCTCAACGATCTGCAGGCGGCGACGATGTGGCTGATGCAGAACGGCATGGCCAAGCCCGATAACGCCGGCGCCGCCTCGACCGACTACATGCATCTCTTCGGCCTGGTGGCGCTGGGCTATATGTGGGCGCAGATGGCCAAGGCAGCCGAGGCGAAATTGGCGAATGACGCCAATGGTTCTTCGGCCTTCTATGACAGCAAGCTGGTGACGGCGCGCTTCTTCATGGAGCGGATCATGCCGGAAACGTCGGCACACCTCGCCCGCATCTCCAGCGGCGCCGATACATTGATGGCACTGCCGGCGGAAGCGTTCTAAGCTCGATTTTCCCTCAACTCGAGGGGAGGGGGACGTCGGCGCAAGGGAGAAACAGCATGACCAACCCCGCCGAAATTCTTGGCCTTCCCAAACCTGCCTGGGCGGCGGACGAGGTCGGCATGCTCTACGACATGGCGCACCGCTTCATGTCGGAAGAGATCGAGCCGCGCTATGACGAGTTCGAGAAGAACGAGATGGTCGACCGCGAGAGCTGGCTGAAGGCGGGCGCGGCCGGTCTGCTCTGTGCCTCTGTGCCGGAGGAATATGGCGGTTCGGGCGGGACGTTCGCGCATGAGAGCGCCATCATCGAGGCGATCGGCCATGTCGGCGTCGACGGTTTCGGCATCGGCCTGCACAATTCGATCGTCGCCCCTTACATCCTCCACTACGGCTCGGAGGAGCAGAAGAAGAAGTGGCTGCCGAAACTGGCGACCGGCGAGCTGATCGGCGCCATCGCCATGACCGAGCCCGGCGCCGGCTCCGACCTGCAAGGCGTCAAGACGCGCGCCGAGAAGGACGGCAACCAGTACAAGGTCAACGGCTCAAAAACCTTCATCACCAACGGCCAGCTCGCCAATTTCATCATAATCGTCACCAAGACCGACCCGGAGAAGGGCGCCAAGGGCACTTCGCTGATCGTCGTCGAGACCGACGAGGTGGAAGGGTTCGAGCGCGGCCGCAACCTCGACAAGATCGGGCTCAAGGCCAACGACACGTCGGAACTGTTCTTCAACGATATGCGCGTGCCGACCTCCAATCTGCTCGGCCACGAGGAAGGCCAGGGCTTTGTCCAATTGATGCAGCAATTGCCGCAGGAGCGGCTGCAGATCGGCACCGGCGCCATCGCCATGGTCGAACGGGCGCTGGCGTTGACCATCGACTACGTCAAGGAGCGCAAGGCCTTCGGCAAGGCGATTATCGATTTCCAGAACACCCAGTTCAAGCTGGCCGAATTGAAGACCGAGGCGACCATCGGCCGGGTCTTCTACAATGACTGCGTCGCCCGCCATATCAATGGAGGCCTCGACCCGGTGACGGCCTCGATGGCCAAATACTGGCTGTCAGACCTGCAGGGAAAAGTCGTCGATGAATGCCTTCAATTGCATGGCGGCTATGGCTACATGAATGAGTATCCGATCGCCCGGATGTTCCGCGACGCCCGCGTCCAGCGCATCTACGGCGGCACCAACGAGATCATGAAATTGCTGATCGGGCGCTCTCTCTGAGAGACTTTCAGCAAACCAAGGAGCAGGAAAATGGCCGAAGCTTATGTCTATGACGCCGTGCGCACGCCGCGCGGCAGGGGCAAGAAGGATGGCTCGCTGCACGAGGTGCCGGCGGTACGGCTCGGCGCCAAGGTGCTTGCGGCGATCCGTGACCGCAATGGGCTGGACACCGGCGCCGTCGACGACATCATCTTCGGCTGCGTCGATCCGGTCGGCGAGGCGGGTTCTGTCATTCCGCGCGCCGCCGCCTTCGAGGCCGGTTACGACACGAAAGCGCCCGGCATGCAGATCTCGCGTTTCTGCGCCTCTGGCCTGGACGCCATCAATTTCGGCGCCGCCAAGATCGCGCAGGGCGCCGACGAGATCGTCATCGCCGGCGGCGTCGAATCGATGTCGCGCGTCGGCATGGGCGCGTCCGGCGGCGCCTGGTTCATGGACCCCTCGGTCGGCCTGCCGGGCTGGTTTGTGCCGCAAGGCATCTCGGCCGATCTGATCGCCACGAAGTACGGCTTTTCGCGCGACGACGTCGACGCCTATGCGGTCGAAAGCCAGAAGCGCGCCGCCAAAGCCTGGGGCGAAGGCCGCTTCAAGAATTCGGTGATCTCGATCAAGGACCAGAACGGCCTGACCATCCTCGACCACGATGAGCACATGCGGCCTTCGACCGATATGCAGTCGCTGGCGGCCCTCAACCCGTCTTTCGTCATGCCCGGCGAAATGGGCGGCTTCGATGCCGTCGCGGTGCAGAAGCATCCCGAGGTGGAGGAGGTCAATCACGTCCACCATGCCGGCAATTCGTCCGGCATCGTCGACGGCGCGGCGGCCGTTCTGCTCGGCTCGAAGAAGGCTGGAAAGTCGCTCGACCTGAAGCCGCGCGCTCGCATCCGTGCATTCGCCAATATCGGTTCGGAGCCGGTGCTGATGCTGACCGGTCCGGTCGACGTGACCGAGAAGCTGCTGAAGCGTGCCAGGATGAAGCTGTCGGACATCGATCTGTTCGAGCTCAACGAGGCGTTCGCCTCGGTGGTGCTGCGCTACATGCAGGCTTTCGACATTTCGCACGACAGGATCAACGTCAATGGCGGCGCCATCGCCATGGGCCATCCGCTCGGCGCAACCGGTGCGATGATCTTCGGAACGGTGCTGGACGAACTGGAGCGCCGCGACCTGAACACCGCGCTGGTGACGCTCTGCATCGGCGCCGGCATGGGCACCGCAACGATCATCGAACGCGTCTGACGGGAGAGAGACCGATGAGCTACACCAATTTCACCCTCGACATCGACGCCGATGGCATCACGCTGGTCACCTGGGACATGCCCGACCGCTCGATGAACGTCTTCACCGAAGAGGCGATGCTGGAGCTGAACGCCATCGTCGACAAGGTGGCGAGCGACGCGGCAATAAAGGGGGCGGTGATCACCTCCGGCAAGGACACGTTCTCCGGCGGTGCAGACATCACCATGCTGCAGAAGATGCTGTCGAAGTTCGCAGCCGATAAAGCCAAGGACCTGGACAAGGCGACCAAGGCATTGTTCGACAATGCCGGCTACATGACCGGCCTGTTCCGCAAGCTGGAGACCTCAGGCAAGCCGTGGGTATCGGCGATCAACGGCACCTGCATGGGCGGCGCGTTCGAGCTGTCGCTCGCTTGCCATGGCCGTGTCGCGGCCGATTCCGACAAGGTCAAGATGGCGCTCCCCGAAGTGAAGATCGGCATCTTCCCGGGTGCCGGCGGCACTCAGCGCGTGCCGCGGCTGACCGACCAGCAGCAGGCGCTGCAGATGCTGACTTCCGGCCAGACGCTGTCGCCGCAGAAGGCCAAGTCGATGGGCCTGATCCATGAGATTGCCGAACCGACGAAGTTGGTCGAAACCGCCAAAGCCATGATCAAGAATGGCTTGAAGCCAGTGGCGCCGTGGGACGAGAAGGGCTTCAAGCTGCCCGGCGGCCCGGTCTATTCGGTGGCCGGCGCCAATCTGTGGCCACCGGCAATCGCCATCCTGCGTCGCGAGACCTATGGCAACTATCCGGCTGCCGCAGCCATCCTGAAATGCGTCTATGAAGGCCTGCTGGTGCCGTTCGATACCGGCTTGCGCATCGAGCAGCGTTATTTCACCGAGATCATGCAGACCAGGGAAGCGGCGGCGATGATCCGCTCGCTGTTCGTGTCGCTGCAGGAACTGAACAAGGGCGCGCGTCGTCCGGCCGGCGTGCCGGAAACCAAGTTCAAGAAGATCGGCGTGCTCGGCGCCGGCTTCATGGGCGCCGGCATCGCCTATGTCACGGCCAAGGCCGGCATTCCGGTGGTGCTGCTCGACCGCGACATGGACGCTGCCGCCAAGGGCAAGGCGCATTCGGACAGCCTGATCTCGGATCAGGTCAGGAAGGGCCGCGCCAAGCCGGAGGACAAGGACAGGCTGCTGTCGCTGATCACGCCGACGGCGGACTATGCCGACCTCGCAGGCTGCGACCTGGTGGTCGAGGCGGTGTTCGAGGATTCGGGCGTCAAGAAGGACGCCACCGAAAAGGCGGAGGCCGTGCTGAAGCCGGCGGCGGTCTTTGCATCGAACACGTCCACCATCCCGATCACGTCGCTGGCGAAGAATTCGGCGCGGCCGAAGAATTTCATCGGCATCCATTTCTTCTCGCCGGTCGACAAGATGATGCTGGTCGAAATCATTTTGGGCAAGAAGACGGGCGACAAGGCGCTGGCCACTGCGATCGACTTCGTCCGCGCGATCAAGAAGACGCCGATCGTCGTCAACGACACGCGCGGCTTCTACGTCAACCGCTGCGTGCTGCGCTACATGTCGGAAGCCTACAAGATGCTCATCGAGGGGATTCCGGCGCCGATGATCGAGAACGCGGCGAAGGCCGCCGGCATGCCGGTCGGCCCCTTGGCGCTGACGGACGAAACGGCGATCGACCTCGCGCAGAAGATCATGAAGCAGACCATGCGCGATCTCGGCGACAAGGCGGTCGACCCGAAGCAGATGACGCTGATCAACACGCTGGTCGACACGCATGGCCGCTTCGGCCGCAAGAACGGCAAGGGTTTTTACGACTATCCGCAAAAGCCTGCCAAGAAGAAGCTGTGGCCGGGCCTGAAGGATCTCTATCGGCAGTTGCCGCCTGAAGAGGTCGACTATGAGGAACTGAAGCAGCGGCTCCTGGTCACCATCGCGTTGGAGGCGGCCCGGGTGATGGAGGAGGGCATCGTCACCGATCCGCGCGAGGCCGATGTCGGCTCGATCCTCGCCTTCGGCTTCGCGCCCTTTACCGGCGGCGTGCTGTCCTACATCGACGGCATCGGCGCAATGAAATTCGTCAAGATCGCCAAGGGTCTTCAGAAGAAGTACGGCGGCGAGTTCAAAGCGCCGAAGCTCCTGCTCGAGATGGCAGAGAAGGACGAGACTTTCTACGAACGCTTCGACCCCTATGCCAGGAGCGAGGCCAAGAAGGCGGCGTGACGCCGCCTTCGATGGTGGACAAACTCACGGCCACCGGTTAGAACGGAGAAGGTATTTTTTCCTGTTCTGAAGGAGAGCAAAAGTGCTCTCGCATGACCGCGTGTGGGCCGCCATCGATGCTCTCGCCGAGCGCTATTCGCTCTCGGCGTCGGGGCTGGCGAAACGCGCGGGCCTCGATTCGACGGCCTTCAACAAATCGAAGCGGCTGTCCTCGGACGGGCGGCCGCGCTGGCCGTCGACCGAGTCGCTGGCCAAGATCATCGAGGCGACCGGCGCTTCGCTCGACGAATTCACCGGACTGGTCGAAGGCCGGGGCAAGACCGTTCCCGGATCTCTGCCGGCACAGACGTCTTCGGTGCCGCTGCTCGGCTTCGCCCAGGCCGGCGCCGGCGGCTTCTTCGACGATGCCGGCTTCCCCGTGGGGCAGGGCTGGGACCTGATCGAGCTTCCGGCACGGGCGACTGAAACCTCCTATGCGCTGCAGGTCCAGGGCGATTCCATGCTGCCGCTCTACCGCAACGGCGACGTGCTGATCGTCGAGCCGGGCGCCGCCACCCGCAAGGGCGACCGCGTCGTCGTCAAGACCAATGCCGGCGAGGTGATGGCCAAGGTGCTGGACCGTCAGACGGCGAAGTCGATCATGCTGGTCTCGCTCAATCCCGATCACCCGGATCGCGACATCCCGATGCGCGATGTCGAATGGGTGGCGCGGATTGTCTGGGCAAGCCAGTAGGGGCCGCCGGTGAGTCCGCTTCATGCCGCCGCCGCGGTATTGACGATCCTGGCAATGGGGGCTGCGATTGCCGCAGGTGGCCGCGCCGTGCTGCAGGACGAAAATGGGCGCGTCGCGGCTCGGGCGCAGGCCAGCATCGCGGCGCAATCCCAAGCGCCTGCTACATCAGCAAATCCGCGACCCAAGGCGGCGAGCCCAGAGGCGCGTTCCAGGGCCATCGATCCCGAAGTCGTCGCGCCGCCGCAGCTTCAGCCGCAAGAGCTTGAGCGGGTCGAGCCGCGCGCGCCGCTGAGTGAGTTGGCGCTGGCCGGACCGCCCAAGCCGCCCAAAACGAAAATGCCCGACGACTGGAACGGGACAAAACTGTTCCAGCCGGTTGCATCGGCCGCCGGTGTGATCGAGGCCAAAGGCTACTCCGTCGCGATTTCCGGCGTCGACATCGTCAGGCAGGACGAAACGTGCACCGACGGCGGCAAGTCGTGGACGTGTGGCACCCGGGCGCGAACGGCGTTCCGTGCCTTCCTGCGCGGTCGGGCGGTGGTCTGCACGGTGCCACCCGAGGGCGGCCGCGACCTGATCACCGCCGAATGCCGCGTCGGCAACCAGGATGTCGGCCAGTGGTTGATCGAAAACGGCTGGGCGCGCGCCGCCAAGGGTGGCCCTTACGTCGAGGCCGGCGAGAAGGCCCGTATGGCGAGGAAGGGCATTTTCGGGCCGGCGCCCAGTCTCTCCGGCCTGCCTCCGGCACCAGCCCCCTTTGCGGCCACAGCGCAGCCGACGCAGCCGATTCTCGATCCTTCGGCGGCGGCTACGCCGCCAGCTGACCAGCCAGCGCCTTCTGAATGAGCGCGCGGGTTTCTGCTATTCCGTAGAGCGCAGCGAAGGAACCGAAGCGCGGGCCGCGCTCCTGTCCGATCAAAATCTGGTAGATCATCTGGAAGAAGGCGACGGAGACGCCCGGCCCGCCTTCCGGGCTCTGCTTCGAGTGGTCCTGATAGCGCTCGATCTTGCGCGCGACGTTGAGAGCGGCATTCTGGATCGCCTCGCCATCGGCATCTATCGGCAATGCGGCGAGCGCTTCGGACAGTTTCGTCAGCGCCTCGCGCTCGACCGCATCGGCGGCCCGGTACACCTTGGCCGGCTTCACGAAATCGTCGAAATAGCGGATCGCATACTCGGCCAGCCGGTCGAGCTCGGGATGGGTCTTCGGCGTCACGCCTGACGTGTGGCGCAAAATGAACCCCCACAGCACGTCCTTGTTCTGGGCGTTCGAGGCGCTGACCAGATTGAGCAGCAGCGCGAACGATACCGGCAGGTCGACGACAGGCGGGTTGCCGTCATGCATGTGCCAGACGGGATTTCCCAGCCGCTCCTTCCACTCCTGCCGGCGATAGGCGGACAGAAAGGCGTAATACTCGTCCACCGCCTTCGGAATGACGTCGAAATAGAGCTTCTTGGCCTGCCGCGGCCGCTGGTACATATAGAGCTCGAGGCTTTCGGTCGGCGCGTAGGTCAGCCACTCGTCGATGGTCAGTCCGTTGCCCTTCGACTTCGAAATCTTCTGGCCGTTCTCGTCCAGGAACAGCTCATAGACGAAATGCTCGGGAGCGCGCCCGCCCAGGATATTGCAGATACGGTCGTAGATCACCGCATTCGTCTGGTGGTCTTTGCCGAACATCTCGAAATCGACGCCGAGCGCGGCCCAGCGCATGCCGAAATCCGGCTTCCACTGCAGCTTCACCCTGCCGCCGGTTATGGGCAGCGTGGTTTCGGTGCCATCATCGTCGAAGGTGATAGTCCCGGCCTTGGCGTCGACATGCTTCATGGGGACGTAAAGCACGCGGCCGCTTTTGGGGGAAATCGGCAAGAAGGGACTGTAGGTCGCCTGACGCTCCTCTCCGAGCGTCGGCAGCATCACGTCCATGATCTTGTCGAAACGTTCGGCGGCGCGCAGCAGAACGTCGTCGAAACGGCCAGCCTTGTAGTATTCCGTCGCGCTGGCGAACTCGTAGTCGAAGCCGAACGTGTCCAGAAAGCGGCAAAGCATTGCGTTGTTGTGGTCTGCGAAGCTCGCATAGTCGCCGCCGAAAGGATTGGGGACGGACGAGAGCGGCTTGTGCAGGTGCGGCTCGAGTGCGGCGCGATCGGGGACGCTGTCCGGAATCTTGCGCATGCCGTCCATGTCGTCGGAAAAGCACAAGATCTTGGTCTTGACGGTGTCCCGGGTGAGGACGCGGAAGGCGTGGCGGACCATCGAGGTGCGTGCGACCTCGCCGAAAGTACCGATGTGCGGCAGCCCCGACGGACCGTAGCCGGTCTCAAACAGGACAGTCTCGGGAAAGTCAGCCCCTTTGTAGCGCTCGACGATCTTCCTGGCTTCCTCGAACGGCCACGCCTTGCTTTCGGCCGCTGCCGCAAGCACCTCGGGATTGAGATCGATGATGTTTGACCCCGCCATGTCACTGTTTTCCAAATTATTCGCCGGCATCGTCGCAAGAAGGGGCCGGATGATTTTTTCAACCGGTCTCTAGGCGTGCCTGCCGTGGGCGTCAACGATCGCGGCGCTTTTTCCTTGCGACGTCGGTGCCGCGTTCCTAACTTCGGAGCCCGTTGAGGAGTTGTTAAATGCCATTGCCACCGCACGAAGCCCTGATCTATCTTATGGTCATCACTTCCGCGTCCGATCGTGACATGACCAATGTCGAATTGGCGCGGATTGGCGACGTCGTCCGCTCATGGCCGGTGTTCGAGGACTTCGACCACAACCGGCTGGTCGGCGTCGCCCAGGACTGCCAGAAGTTGCTGCACGAAAAGGACGGGTTGGAAGGCGTTTTGGCGCACGTCGCTGAAGCACTGCCCGAGCGCCTGCTTGACACCGCCTATGCCGCAGCCTTCGAGGTTGCGGCGGTCGACCTCGAAATGCGCCTGGAGGAGGTGAGGGTGCTGCAGCTTATCCGTCGCCAGCTCGATCTCGACACGCTCACCGTCGCCGCCATCGCCCGAGCTGCCAAGGCTCGCCTGCGCACGCTGACTTGATCCAGACCCCAACGGTTCAGAAGAAACTGACAGGGCCGGATCGGAAAAAAACTGACCGGGCCGGATCAGAAAAAGCTGACCGGGCCGGATCAGAAAAAAACTGACCGGGAAATAGCGCAGATAAAATTCGGCGAAGATGCCCTTCACCGAAATCTGCTGCAGTGCCTAGTCGAACGCTGCGGCCAGCGCTGGATCGTTGGCCCTGGTGGCGATGGCCATACCCGATCCCAGATAGCCAGGCGCTTTTCGAACGCGCCGCCAGCTCGATTTTCATCTTTCTGTAAAGTTGCGACTTCCTCTACTATCCCGACTGGGGTCTCCGGCAGGGAGGCAAGCGGGGCAAGCTTCTCATGGACGGTTCGCAGAGTTGTCAGGCGCGGTAGGCAGCGAGCAGACGTTGAATCTCGTCGATACGCGACTGGTGCGCCGCGAGGCGGACAGTCCGGCTATTTGCGAACGATGCCACGCAATCGACGCTGCGCCGCCGTCTCTTTAATCACGCCAGCAATCTTGCGGACAAATGCCGGACTGAACGCGCCGATCGGCGTCGTCGTCGCCAGATCATAGGCTTTATCGATCTGCACCCGGTTGTATTCGCCCAGGACCAGCCATGACGGATAGTCGAGGCCGCCGCGGCGGCATTCGATTTCGCTGATGGCGAGATGCGGGCGCGACCGGTCGGGTTTTTGCGAAGTCAGCGGAAAGAGAAACAAGGCTGCTGGCGTTGCTGGCGTCCGAACAACGATGCAAACCGGCCTCGCCTTGCGTCCGGATTCCTCGCCGGCGTCTGCTTCCCGCGCCCAAAGGTAATAATATCGGAGCAGATCGCCGGCTTTAAGCATCGGGCGTGTCGCCGGAAATTATTGCATCCAGTCCAGTCATGAGTTCATTGTGGACTTCATGCGGTGCGTCCTCGAGTGTATAGGCGACCGAATGCGGCTGGCCGACGAGCTGGTGGTACTGTGCAGCGGACAGGATGACGAGCTTTTCCTTGCCGCGCTTGGTCAGGGCCACCGGCTCGATCAATGCCGTTTCGAGGATTTCGCCTGAGACGCGATTCATGTCCGAGAATGTGAATTGCTTCATCGCCGTACCTCCTTTGAAGTACCTATAATAGGTAATTCACGTAAGAATAGCAAGAATGGTGGCGCGCGAGCGCCACCATTCTTATCAGGATCGATCCGCTCGAAAGAGCGGCATTGTTCGTTCATTGCTGAGTGCGGCGCGGTTGGTCTGGAAAGCGTCTCGACAATCGAGACGGTGAAGCTCCCGCCAAGCTGAGACGGCGTGTCGTATACGGGCAGGACGCCCGAAAGGGGCCGCACTCATGCGGCACCTTCGGATCGCCCAAGCGGATCGGCTCGTCATCTGCGCGGGGCAACTCGTCAAGTTCGCCGTTCGCGCGGATCAGAAAAAGCTGACCGGGAAATAGCGCAGATAGAATTCGGCGAAGATGCCCTTCACCGAAATCTCCTGCAGTGCGTAGTCGAACGCTGCGGCCAGCGCTGGATCGTTGGCCCTGGTGGCGATGGCCATACCCGACCCCAGATATTCGGGCGCCAGATAGGGACCGCCGGCAAAGCGGCAGCAGGCTGCGGCATTCGAACTGCCCAGCCAGAAGGCGAAGCGCATGCCGTCGCCGAAGCCGGCGTCGACCTTGCCGGCCTTGAGACCGTCGTAGAGCGCTTCCAGCTGCGCGAAAGGAACGACCTGGACGGTTCCGAAGTAATCGCGCAGCATCCGCTCATGCGCGGAGCCTGCGACCACGCCGACGCGCTTGCCACGCAGTCTGTCGAAGATAGGCTCCGTGAGCGCCTTTGCCTTCGGCATGATGAAGCGCGCCGGAAACTGCAGGTAGGAACGCGAGAAAGCATATTTCGACCGCGACTCCGGCGTGGCGGCAATGCCGGCAATGATCGCTTCGCCTTCGCCCTTTTGCAGCGCCCCTTCGAGCTCGGCCCAAGGCAGCGCCTGGATCTGGCATTTTTCGGCGATGCCGAGTTCGGCGCAGATCGCGCGCGCCAGATCGACGTGGAAGCCGGACAAGCGGCCCGCCCCGTCGAGGAAGTTGAACGGCGGGAAATCGGTGGTGGTCAGGAATCTCAGACGCGGCAGCGCGGAAAGGTCAGGCTTCGGCAGCCGCTCCTTGGCATCCCACAGCACCGGCACTTGCGGCTCCGCGGCACGCGCTCCCGTGAGCCACGCTGCCCCCGTCATTGCCAGCATCAAGACGATGGTCATCCACCGAATTGCCACCATCGAGCTCCGCCCTGTCCTGTCCAATGTGGCTTTTGGTACGAAAATGCCACAGGCACAACGGTTTTTGATTTCATCACGCCGATTTAGGGCTATGCTTCGGCGAGCTTGCAAACATGTGTGGCGGTCGGCTGGAGGGTAGCCGCAAGCCGCTGCAAACTGAGGGGAGCAGGTTTGTAATCCGGGGTCGAGGGCAAAGTGCGGGTCAAGCACTGGGCCGTTGATCTCAACGCGGGAAGGCAACATGGGGTAGATGTTGCAATGGGCCATTTCGATCGCACACTGGAATTCATAGATCAGCTGCAGCACGCCGATACGGCGGCCGCGGTCTGCGAAAAACTGCTTGGCATAACCTCGGAGTTCGGCCTGACGGCGCTGATGGCCGGAACGGTTCCGCAACCGGGCACGCCAAGAGGCCAGCAAAAGGACCATGTGCTGCTTTGCGAGTGGCCTGGAGAATGGCTGGAGCGCTATGTGGCGCGCAACTATGTCGACCATGACCCCGTTGTCAGCCACATGAAGCAGCTGCAGGCGCCGTTCCAGTGGCGGGAAGCGTCCCAGAGCATCCGCATCGACAAGAGCAGCGGCGAAGTGATGGGCGACGCCGGCGAATTCAAGCTGCGCGACGGATTGGCCTTCCCGCTGATCACGCTCGATGGCCAGATCGTCATGGTGTCGCTGGGCGGCGAGGCCGTCGAATTGTCGGGCGCCGATTTTGGGCTGGTGTCGCTGGTGGCGACCTATGCGATTGGCCGCGCCATGCAGATCCACACGATGGCGGCCAAGACCCTCGACCACCACGTCGAACTGACGCCGCGTGAGCGCGAATGCATGCAATGGGCCGCCGTCGGCAAGTCCGAATGGGAGATTTCACAGATTCTCGGCATTTCGGAACACACATCAGAGAAACACCTTCTTAACGCCAAAAGCAAACTCGGTGCCGTCAACCGGGTGCAGGCGGTCGCGGAAGCGATAAGGCGCGGCTATATTAGCTAGCTCGGCCGTGCCGGCCTAGAAATTCTTGCCTACGTGATCGCGTAATTTCCTCGGGACAGCCCGGCCGTATCTTCCTATTGAACCTAGGAGACGGCAGATGCTTTTTTCCCTTACAACACAGGAACTTATGGAACGTCCCGACCTTTGGGAGGCCGTTCATCGCTTACGCTACAAGATTTTCGTCGAGGAGATGGGGTGGACCGATCTGCAGCGCCCCGACGGCCTTGAGATCGATCAGTTCGATCATGACGAGGCGGTGCATCAGCTCGTCATCCGCAATGGCGAGCTCGCCGGTTATCAGCGTATGTTGCCGACAACGCGTGCGCATCTTCTGACCGAGGTGCTGGCGGACCTCTTTGAAGGCACGCCGCCATCCGGGCCGAACGTGTGGGAACTGACCCGCTATGCGGTCGCGCCGGGCTTTCGTGACGGCAAGCGCGGCGTCTCGACGGTCGGCACCGAGCTCATTGCCGGCTTCGTCGAGTGGGGGCTGAAGCGGAATGTCAACCAGGTGATCATCGAGTTCGAACCGATGTGGGTCCTGCGGGCGCTGCAGTTGCACTTCTTGGCGAAACCGCTTGGCTACCAGCGCACCTATGGCAACCAGCAGGTCGTCGCCACACTGCTCACCTTCAACGAGCACACGCTTGAGGTGGTGCGGTCGCGTCGCAGTCATTTCGCGCCGGTTCTGGCCAGGGGATATCCCGACAGGCTCGGAATGAGGCAGGCCTCGTGAGAATTGGAGACAGCCATGAACATCCACCCGCAAACAGAGTTCCGCAATCATTCGCTGATCGTCACGGTGTCGTCGGATGACGGCCGGCCGGTGCTGGACGGGCGAGCCTATGAAAGCCTGGCCAGGATCTTCCACGAAGCTGCAATCGACGATGATGTGCGCGTCGTGGTGCTGCGCGGCCTCGCCGGCTGCTTCTGCCTCGGCGGCGATTTCTCCGAGTTCCTCGACGCCACCAAGCATCAACGGTTGATCGCTGCCGTCACCGACATGTTCCGCACGTTGGCGACGTTCCCCAAACCGGTCCTTGCCTGTGTCGACGGCGACGCCGTCGGTGTCGGCTGCACCATCCTGTTCCACTGCGACATGGTGATCGCATCTGACGAAAGCACGTTCCGGGTGCCGTTCGTCGATTTCGGCCTCGTGCCGGACGCGGCGACCAGCATCCTGGCGCCGCAAAAACTCGGTTATGCCGGCGCTTTCCGCTTCTTCTGCCTGGGCGACACGCTCAGTGCCGCAGACGCCAGGATGCTTGGCCTGGTCACGGAGATCGTGGTGGGCGACGTCGAGGAAGCCGCACTTGGCAGAGCCAGGCAACTCGCCAAGAAGCCGGTCGCCGCACTGCTGCAGACGCGCGACCTGCTCAAGGGCGACACAGGCGCACTCTGCGATCGCATCGACCAGGAGATTTCGCTGTTTCAGCAGGCTTTGCAGGACGATACCACACTGCGGCGGCTGCAGCGGATTGCCCGGCTGGCGGCATGAGACGTCATTCGGCAGAATGACAGGAATATCCGGAATCGTGCCGCGCGTCCTTGGGGCGCGCGGCAGCGCTTCAGGCCTGTCTTCCCAGGAACGACGGCCCTTCCCCGATGATCTTCTTGTCTTCCTTGCCGATGGCGTCGAGATCGCGGCCGTCATAGGGAAGCGACAACAGGATGCGCCGGATGATGGCAAGTCGCGCGCGCCGCTTGTCGTTGGCCTGTATGATGATCCAGGGCGCGAATTCCTTATGCGTGCGTTCGAACATGAGATCGCGCGCCTTGGTGTAATCGTCCCATTTGGCGATGCCGGCAATATCGATCGGCGAGAATTTCCAGTTCTTCAAAGGACTCCAGCGGCGATCGTGAAACCGCTCGAGCTGTGTTTCCCGACCGATGTTCAGCCAGAATTTGAAGAAATGGATGCCCTCGTTGCAGATCATCCGTTCAAAATACGGCGTCTCGTCCAGGAATTTCTGATGCTGCTCCGGCGTGCAGAAGCCCATAACCGGCTCGACGCCGGCGCGATTGTACCAGGAGCGGTCGAAGGTGACGAACTCGCCGGATGTCGGAAAGTGCGCGACATAGCGCTGGAAATACCATTGCCCGATTTCGGTTGGGCTAGGCTTGGTCAGCGCCACGTTGCGCGCTGTCCTGGGGTTCATGTACTGGCGCAGCGCGAAGATTGTGCCGCCCTTGCCGGCGGCATCGCGTCCTTCGAACAGCGACATCACCCGCTTGCCCGTCGATTGCAGCCATGCCTGTGCCTTGACCAACTCGATCTGCACCCGCTCGAGCGTCTCGTCATACTCGTCGCTTTTTATTTTCTTGTCGTAGGGGTAGCCGCCGGCGGTCAGCTTGTTGTCCTCGATCCAGTCCGGAAGCTTGGGATCCTCGATGTCGAACTCGAACTCCTTGCCGTTGATCCGGATCTTTTGCGGACCTGGAACAGGCGCGGCAGCATTTTCCCTAGGGTTTTTCATCGAGACGAACCTTTCCAGCTTCCGGACTCATGCTATTGGGAGCCTTACTGCATCGGCCCGAAAATCGGAATCGATTTTCGAAAGGAACGATGCAGCAGATTTAGTGATAGCGCCGGTCAGCGGGAAGTTTCCAACCTGCCGGTCGGGGTGGGACGGAGGCACAGTGCGCGCGAATGGCTGACAGTAGCTGACAATGGCTGATATGGGCGGCGCAGAACAGCGAACCACGGCGCAAGCCGTCGCCACCCGGTTGTGGAACAGCCGCTGGCTGCTAGCGACCGGCATCGTCGCGATCTTGACGGTCTATGGTTTCGCAGACATGTCCTTCCATGTTGTGCTGCTGGCATGTGCTGTGCTGCTGCTCGCCGCCGCGATGCTGCCTGCCGGCGTAGCGCGCCAGTCCGCGGAGGATGCCGCGGCGATCGAGGCAGGCGGGCTACAACAGCTGTCGGGAGAATATCTGGCGGCCGCCGTTGCCGATCCGCTGATCATCTTCGATCGCACCGCGACAATTGTCCATGCCAACGCCGCCGCCTTCGCCGCCTTCGGCGGCATCGCACCGGGCATGTCGCTGTCGCTAAAATTCCGCGCGCCCGAGATGCAGGCCTTGCTGGACAGTATCCTGTCGGGCGCCGCCGCTTCGGACGTCGTCGAATATACCGAAAAGCTGCCGGTCGAACGGGCCTATCGCGTGAGTGCATCTTCGGTCGGCCACGGCACCGACCTCTATGTGCTGGTCTTCAAGGACCAGAGCGAGGCGCGCCGCATCGACCGGATGCGGGCCGACTTCATCGCCAATGCCAGCCATGAGCTGCGAACTCCGCTCGCCTCGATTTCCGGTTTCATCGAGACGCTGCGCGGCCCGGCCCGCAACGACCCGGCGGCGCGCGAGCAGTTCCTGCAGATCATGCACAACCAGACCGGCCGCATGGCGCGCCTGATCGACGACCTGCTGTCGCTGTCGCGGCTGGAGATGAAACCCTATCTGAAGCCGGGAACCGAGGTCGATCTCCGCCAGACCCTCGACAGCGTCATCGATTCGCTGGGTCCGCTTGCCCGGGAAAACGGCGTTGCCATCGAGCGGGATTTCGCGAAAGGACCACTCAATGTGCCGGGGGATCGCGATGAACTTTTCCAGGTTTTCGAAAATCTGCTGGAAAACGCCTGCAAATACGGACAGTCGGGTGGACGTGTCGTGGTGACGATTGCCCACAGCGATGACGGTCCCGAACCGGGCATCGACGTCACCATCCGGGACTTCGGCCCCGGCATTCCCGAGGAGCACATCCCGCGCATCACCGAACGTTTCTACCGCGTCGATGTCGAAAACAGCCGGACCCAGAAGGGCACCGGCCTTGGCCTGTCCATCGTCAAGCATATCCTGACGCGCCACAACGCCAGACTGTCGATCAAGTCGGAGGTCGGCAACGGCGCAGCTTTCACGGTGCATTTGCCGGCGCACTGACACCTCACTATCTAAGAACGGGCCGGCCCGAGTACCGGAAGACTTTAGGACCGCCGGATGCGTGGATACAGGACTTTAGAGCCTATTCTGTGGCCTAGTGGACGCACGTCGCTCTAACGCTTTCTTTTTTCTGTCATCCGGCTAGCGTATCAGCGGGGATTCGAGGAACGACTCGGACCAGAAGACCCGGGAAGGCATCTCCATGCAGTCCGTGCACATCGTCAGCGCCTATGACGAGGAGCTGAAATATCTGTCGAAGCGCATTGCCGCGATGGGCGGGCATGCCGAACGCATGGTCGAACAGGCGATTGCCGCTCTGGTCAACGCTGACCCTGGCCTTGCCCAGAAGGTCATCCGCGACGATGCCGTTCTGGACCAGGGGCAGCGCGAGATCGACGACAAGGCGATCATCATCATCGCCAAGCGCCAGCCGATGGCGACGGATTTGCGCGAGATCGTCGGCGCGATTCGCATCTCGGCGGATCTCGAGCGGGTCGGCGACCTCGGCAAGAATGTCGCCAAGCGCGTGGTTGCCGTCATAGAAGGGCGCCAGCCGACCAGCCTGTTCCGCGGCATCGAGGCCTTAGCCGACCTGGCGTTGACGCAGCTCAAGGAAGTGCTCGACGTCTATGCGTCGCGCTCGGTGGAAAAGATCGGCTTCGTGCGTGACCGCGACGATCAGATCGACGCCGTGTACACCTCGCTGTTTCGCGAGTTGCTGACCTACATGATGGAAGACCCGCGCAACATCACGCCCTGCACGCACCTGCTGTTCTGCGCCAAGAACATCGAGCGGATCGGCGACCACGCCACCAATATCGCCGAGACGATCTACTACATCGTCACCGGCGACCAGATGCCGGCCGAGCGGCCGAAAGGTGACAAGACAGACAAGATTGTGCTTCCCGCAACGCTACCGGCGAAGTGAACGGCTGCCTCTCGAACCCCTTGCTGATTTAGGCTAAGCTTTACCGAACGTTCCTGATCCTGACCCGAGGCCATGCCTCCAGGAGGTAGCGATGGAAACCGTTCGGAACCTGACGCCGGCCCCGCCGACATCGGCCATCGTCGCTTCCAGCGTCTATACCGCCGGCCGGCGTGTCGCCGACATTCCGATCGAGGAAGCCGGCGAATGGGCCAAGAAGCCTGGTCATGTCGTCTGGATCGGCCTGCTGGAGCCGGACCGCGACCTGTTGCTTCGTGTCCAGGCGCAATTCCACCTGCACGATCTGGCGATCGAGGACGCCGAGCATCCGCATCAGCGGCCGAAGATCGAGCAATATGGCGATGCGTTGTTCATCGTTGCCCGCACGGCTCAACTGATCGACAGGCGCGTCACCTTCGGCGAGACGCATCTGTTCGTCGGCGCCGGCTACATCGTCAGCGTCAGGCACGGTCCGTCGACTTCTTATGCCGCCGTTCGCCAGCATTGGGAAAGCTGCCCGCATTCGCTAGCCAAAGGCGAGGATTTCGTCCTCTATGCCATTCTCGATTTCATCGTGGACAACTACATGCCGGTGCTCGAGCAGATCGAGGACGAGGTCGAGGCGATCGAGGACAGGGTTCTGCTGAAGCCGATGACCGGCTCCGACATAGAGCGGCTCTATATGCTGCGCCGCGATCTCTTGCGCCTGCGCAACGCCGCGCTGCCGCTGGTGGAAGTCTGCCGCCGGTTGACCAGCGCCGACCTGCCGCAGATCCATGCGGCCATGCACCCGCTGTTCCGCGACGTCACCGACCACATCCGCACCGTCCAGGAGAAGATCGACAGCTTGCGGGAGGTGCTCGCATTTGCCTTCGAGGCGAGCCTCCTGGTTGGCCAGAGCCAGGAAACGGCGATCACCAAGAAGCTCGCCTCATGGGCTGCAATCCTGGCGGTGCCGACGGCGCTCGCAGGCATCTACGGCATGAACTTCAACGACATGCCGGAACTTAGGATGGAATATGGCTACCCGGTCGTTCTGGGAGCGATTATTTTGGTCTGCTCGGTTCTCTACTGGCGCTTCCGCAAGAGCGGCTGGCTGTGAAGAGTAGGGCAGTAGGGCAGTAGGGCAGTAGGGCAGTAGGGCAGTAAGGCAGTAAGGAAAGATGGCGCCTCACGAGCGCAGTCTTTTGCAGTTCACCCCATATATACTGCCTTACTCCCTTACTCCCCTACCTACTGCGCCGCCGCTCCGAAGCGGGCTGAAACGCAACACGGGCGTGATACTTGCAATAGGGTCCGGTTTCGGCCGCGTCGTTGCCGCAGAAATGGAACTCCTCCGAAAGCGGATCGCCATTCGGCCATTTGCATGTCCGCTCCGTCAATTCGACGAGTTGCAGATGCCGCGAGATCGGCACGACTACGTTCTCGACCGGACGGACATAATGACGCGTCACCGGTACGGCGTCGAATTGCGCCTGCAGCGCGGTCGCGCCGATCGACGTGGTGATATGCCGCGCAGTGCTCGCGGCCCGCGACACCGATTTCTGCACGGTCGATCCCTGCACGCTCTTCTTCTGGCGTGCCGGCGTGGCAGTCGCGCGTCCGCGGCCCGACAGTTTCAGCCGATGCACCTTGCCGATGACGGCATTGCGGCTGACACCCCCAAGCTGGGCGGCGATCTGGCTGGCGCTCAGCCCCTCCGACCACAATTTTCTAAGAAGTTCGACCCGCTCGTCAGTCCAATTCATGAGACCGCGCTCCTGCTGAAATGTGCGGCGATCGGAATCCTTCCACGATCCGGCTTCCGCCGGGCAGACACCACATATATCGGGTGATTAGGTCCGCCGCACGAAATCTAGTTATTTCTCGACCTATAAGTACCTTATGCGCTGACTCGGTGACAAGAGTCCGAGGGCCAACACGAATCGGTTTTTTCGGTTTTCCCCAACTTGCCCGGTCGCTGATGAGCCGGCGTCTCGCTGGAAAGCTTGCCGCGCGTCCTTGCGCGACGTTTTCGTTGACTTCATGGCCGAAAAACACGATAAGCCGCACAGGCCGCCGCTTTGGCGGCTTTTTGATTTTCCGGTTCCGGAGACGCATATAATGAGCGGTTCGGCGCTTTTCGAGACCTTTACCCGCGCACCCCTGGCCTTCGACCATGGGGAAGGCACTTGGCTGGTCACCGACAAGGGCGAGCGGTATCTCGATTTTGGCGGCGGCGTTGCCGTGAATTCGCTGGGCCACAGCCATCCGCATCTGGTCTCGGCACTCACCGAACAGGCGGCCAAGCTCTGGCATGTCTCCAACCTGTACGAGATTCCGGGGCAGAGCCGTCTGGGCGAGCGGCTGGCCGACGCCACCTTCGCCGACAAGGTGTTCTTCACCAATTCCGGCGCCGAGGCGCTGGAATGCGCCATCAAGACGGCGCGGCGCTACCATTTCGTCAAGGGCCATCCCGAGCGCTTTCGCATTATCACCTTCGAAGGCGCCTTTCATGGCCGCACGCTGGCGACCATCGCCGCCGGCGGCCAGTATAAATACCTGGAAGGTTTCGGCCCCAAGGTCGAAGGTTTCGACCAGGTCGGCTTCGACGACATCGACGCCGCCGAAAAGGCGATCACATCAGAGACCGCCGCGATCCTGATCGAGCCGGTGCAGGGCGAGGGCGGTATTCGCCCGGTGCCGACGCAGTCGCTGAAGCGGCTGAGGCAGCTCTGCGAACAGCATGATCTGTTGCTGATCTTCGACGAGGTCCAGTGCGGCATCGGCCGCACCGGAAAACTGTTCGCGCATGAATGGGCTGGCGTCACGCCCGACATCATGGCGGTCGCCAAGGGCATCGGCGGCGGCTTCCCGGTGGGCGCCTGCCTCGCCACCGACGAGGCCGCTGTCGGCATGACCGCCGGCGTGCACGGCACGACTTTCGGCGGCAATCCGCTGGCGATGGCGGTCGGCAACGCCGTGCTCGACGTCGTACTGGCAGACGGTTTTCTGGAGGATGTGCAGCGCAAGGCGTTGCTGCTGAAGCAGGGGCTGGCGGGTGTCGCCGACGAATTTCCCGATGTCATTGAAGACATCAGAGGCAGCGGCCTGATGCTTGGCCTGAAATGCGCCGCGCCCAACACCAAGGTGAACATGGCGTTGCGCGACCAGCATCTGCTGGCGGTTCCGGCCGGCGACAACGTTCTTCGCCTGCTGCCGCCGCTCACCGTCACCGACGCCGAGATCCATGCGGCGCTCGACCGCATCCGCGCCGGCGCCCGGGGCCTGTCGGACGCCATCGCCGCGGCTGCGGCGAAATAACAGTCGGAAGACCCACATGAGCCTTCGCCATTTCACCGATCTTTCCGCCGTTTCCGAGGGCGATCTGCGCCTTATGCTGGACGATGCCGTCGTGCGAAAGGCAAGGCTCAAGGCTGGCGAGTGGACAAAACCGCTTGAAGGCAAGGTGCTGGCGATGATCTTCGACAAGCCGTCGACGCGCACGCGCGTGTCCTTCGACGTCGGCATGCGCCAGCTCGGCGGCGAGACCATCATGCTGACCGGCGCCGAGATGCAGCTCGGCCGCTCCGAAACCATCGCCGACACGGCCAAGGTGCTGTCGCGCTATGTCGATGCGATCATGATCCGCACCACGTCGCATGACCGGCTGCTGGAGCTGACCGAGAACGCGACCGTCCCCGTCATCAACGGGTTGACCGACGACACCCATCCCTGCCAGCTGATGGCCGACATCATGACCTTCGAGGAGCATCGCGGCCCGGTCGCCGGCAAGACCATCGCCTGGACCGGCGACGGCAACAACGTGCTGCATTCGCTGCTGGAGGCCTCGGCGCGGTTCCGCTTCAACCTCAACGTGGCCGTGCCGGAAGGCAGCGAGCCGGCGCAGAAGCATGTCGACTGGTCGAGGGCGCATGGCGGCAAGTTGAACTTCACCCGCTCGCCCGAGGAGGCCGTCCACGAGGCCGACTGTGTCGTTACCGATTGCTGGGTGTCGATGGGCCAGGAGCACCGTGCTCGCGGCCACAATGTCTTCTCACCCTATCAGGTCAATGCGGCACTGATGGCGAAGGCAAAGCCCGACGCGTTGTTCATGCACTGCCTGCCGGCGCATCGCGGCGAGGAGGTCACCGACGAAGTCATCGACGGCCCGCATTCGGTGGTGTTCGACGAGGCCGAGAACCGGCTCCACGCCCAGAAGGCGGTTTTGGCCTGGTGCCTCGGCGCTTGATCCGGGCTGCTGTGATCCTGGTCACCGTGATCCGGGCCGCCTTGATCCCGGCCGCCTTGATCCGGGAGTGCGTGATGCCTATCTCAGGCGCATCACGCAAATCGAGCGCGTTTCGACGCATGCGCCCCGGAGGGCGGCATCGCCGCGCCCCGGAGCTTTGTCATGTTGGAAACCCGTCAATTGGCTGAACATCAACCCAAACTCGGCGAATTCGGCTACGCCGGCGACGATCATGTCGTGCCCTTCGAGGTCGGCCCGCTCGACGTGCGCGGCCGCACCGTCCAGCTCGGGCCGATGCTCGACGCGATCCTCAGCCGTCATGACTATCCCGAGCCGGTCGCCCGCCTGCTGGCGGAAGCCTGCGTGCTGACGGTGCTGCTCGGCACCTCGCTCAAGTTCGAAGGCAAGTTTATCCTGCAGACCCGCACCGACGGGCCGGTCGACATGCTGGTGGCGGATTTTTCCACGCCGCATGCGCTGCGCGCCTATGCCCGCTTCGACGCCGACCGGCTGGAGGCACTGATTTCTGCCGGCGAGACCTCGCAGCGGACGCTGCTCGGCAGCGGTGTGCTGGCGCTGACTATCGACCAGGGCGCCCACACGCAGCGCTATCAGGGCATCGTCCAACTCGACGGCGAGACGCTGGAGGAGGCCGCCCGCACCTATTTCCGGCAGTCGGAGCAGATCCCGACCGATCTCAGGCTTTCGGTGGCCAAGCTGTTGACGCCCGGCATCGGCGGTGCCCGCGAGCAATGGCGCGCCGGTGGCATCCTGGCACAGTTCCTGCCGCAATCGGCGGAGCGCATGCGCGTGCCCGACCTTCCGGGTGGCGACGGCGATCCGCGCGAGGAGATCCATGATCCGGCCGACAATTCCTGGCAGGAACTGCTGGCGTTGCTTGGCACCATCGAGCCGACGGAACTGATCGACCCGACGATCGGCGCCGAGCGGTTGCTTTACCGGCTGTTCCACGAGCACGGCGTGCGCGTCTTCGGCGGCGTGCCGGTAGCCGACCAGTGCTCATGCTCCAGGGAGAAGATCCGCGGCATTCTTGGAGGCTTCTCCGCCGACGAGATCAGGGACAGCACCGAGGATGGCGGCATTCACGTCGCCTGCGAATTCTGCTCGAAGCAATATGACTTCGACCCGGCGGAATTTGCTGCGGCTCAATAGCCGGCGTCAGTGCTGCCTCGGTGCCTTCGCAGAGCTTGGTTTCTCGCCCCTCGCCCTGGGGCGAGAAGCCCAAGTGAGCCTCAGTTCACCGTCCGCCGCGTGCCCGGCAGGTCGAGCGAAAAGGCGGGGATGGCGACGTCGAACGTCTCACCCCGCTTATTGCGCATCGTGTAGTGGCCGACCATGATGCCGGATGGCGTCGAGAGTGGGCAGCCAGACGTATACTGATAACTATCGCCGGGATTGAGTTCAGGCTGGTCGCCGACAACGCCGGCGCCGCGCACCTCTTCGACCCGGCCGGTGCCGTCGGTGATCTGCCAATAGCGCGACAGAAGCTGCACGAATTCATCCGACTGGTTGTCGATGGTCACCTGGTAGCCCCAGACATAGCGGTTCTCCGACGGGTCGGAGCGATCTTCCAGATAGAACGGCCTGACCTGCACTTCGATGTCGCGCGTGACGGCGCTGTACATAAATCACTCCACACTATGCAGACGGAACATTCGACCCTCTCCGCAGTTCGGTCAACGGGGTGCGTCCCCTCGGTGTCTGCCATCGTTGCCCGAATTTGTTAAGCGCAGGTGCCGAACAACAATGTCATTTAAGTGACACGTGACAATGATGGTGTGCAGGGCCGGGGATGGTGTGCAGGGCCGGGCGACTCAGCATTCTGTCGAACTGTTGAAAACGGCTTCATGCGGCCGGTTTTTTCTGGAGCGACCAGATATTGATGGAATTGACAGTCACAGCCGCCTTGCTTTCCATAGCTCTGCTTGTTGTCAATCTCGCCAGCATCCTGCTCGCTTCGTTGAAGCTGAAGCGGCCTGGCAGGATCACGCCGCCAGCCGTCGAGGCGCCGCCGGTGTCGATCGTCGTGCCGTCGCGCGGCGTCGAGCCGTTTACCGAGGAGACGCTCGAGCGCGCCTTCTCGCTCGATTGGCCGCACTATGAGCTCATTTTCTGCGTCGCCCATGCCGACGACCCGGTGGTCGGGCCGATCACCGATGCGATAGCCCGCTTTCCGGCCGTGCCGGCCCGGCTGCTGGTCGGCGACGACCGCATCAGCGGCAATCCGAAACTCAACAATTGCGTGAAGGCCTGGGAGGCCGCGCGCCACCACTGGGTCATCCTTGCCGATTCCAACGTCCTGATGCCGAGGGACTATGTCCAGCATCTGATGACGGCATGGCGGCAGGACACCGGCCTCGTCTGCTCGACGCCGATCGCCTCGCGGCCGGACGGGTTCTGGGCGGAGGTCGAATGCGCTTTCCTCAACACGCTGCAGGCGCGCTGGCAATATACCGGCGAGGCGCTCGGCCTCGGTTTCGCCCAGGGCAAGAGCATGCTGTGGAACAAGCCATTGCTCGACGCCAATGGCGGCATCCGTGCGCTTGCCGCCGAGATTGCCGAGGATGCCGCCGCGACCAAGCTGGTCAACGGGCTCGGACTGCGCGTCAATCTCGTTGCCGCGCCCTTCGAACAGCCGCTCGGCTTGCGCACATTTGGCGAAATCTGGTCGCGCCAGGCCCGCTGGGCACGCCTCCGTCGCGTCACCTTCCCACTGTTTTTCGCGCCCGAGATCCTGATCGGAGCGGCGCCGCCGCTGGTGCTTGCGCTGGTTGCGGCAGCAGGCGCCGGTTTCAGCCTGCCGGCTACCGCCATCGCCGTGCTGATAGTCGCCTATCTGCCGGAATGCGCTCTCGCCTCGGCCAAGGGCTGGCACCTGTCGCTGCGCATGATGCCGGCGATGGTTGCGCGGGACGTGATGCTTCCCGCCATCTGGGTGCGCGGCTGGCTCAGCGGTGCCGTCGACTGGCGCGGCAACACGATGACCATCCAAACCAGCGCCGTTGCGGAATTGGAAGAGACGCCGTCGGGCGCCTGACCCCGCCTGCTTTGCAGATCAGAGCGCAGCAGTTCGGCGCGTATCCCTACCTGGCGGCTTTCAAGGCCTGCTCGATGTCTTCGAGCAGGTCGTCAGTGTCCTCCAGTCCGACGGACAGCCTGAGCGTGCCTGGCCCGATGCCAAGTTCGGCCCGCGCCTCGTCGCTCAGATTCTTGTGTGTCGTCGTCGCCGGATGGGTGATCAGGCTCTTGGCGTCACCGAGATTGTTGGAGATCAGCACGACATCGAGCGCGTTCTGGAAGGCGAAGGCCGCCTGCTTGCCTCCCTTGACGTCGAGGCAGATCAGCGTCGAGCCGCCCGACATCTGCTTCTTGACGATCGCCGCCTGCGGGTGATCGGCGCGGCCGGGATAGATGACGCGGACAATTTCCGATCGCTCGGCGAGGAAGTCCGCGATCCGGCCGGCACTTTCCGTCTGCTGGCGCACGCGCAGCGGCAGCGTCTCCAAGCCCTTCAGCAGCGTCCAGGCATTGAAGGGCGAGAGGCTGGGACCGGTGTGGCGGAAGTAGTCGTGCAAATTCTCGTCGATCCACTTCTTGTCCGACAGGATGATGCCGCCGAGGCAGCGCCCCTGACCGTCGATGTGCTTGGTCGCCGAATACACGACGATATGGGCGCCGAGTTGCAACGGCTTCTGCTGCAAGGGCGTGGCAAAAACGTTGTCGACGATCAGCCGCGCGCCGATCGAATCGGCAAGCGAGGCCACGGCTGCGATGTCGACGACCTCCAGCGTTGGATTGGTCGGGCTTTCAAGGAAGAACAACTTGGTGTTGGGCCTGACCGCCTTTTCCCAATTGGCGATGTCGGTGCCGTCGACCAGCGTCGCCTCGATGCCGTATTTCGGCGCCAGCGTCTCGACCACCCAGCGACAGGAGCCGAACAGCGCGCGCGCCGCCACGATGTGGTCGCCGGCCCGGGCACTGCACAGCAACGCCGCCGTCACCGCCGCCATGCCGGATGCGGTGGCGCGGGCATCTTCGGCACCTTCCAGCGCACACATGCGCTTCTCGAACATGTCGACCGTCGGATTGGCATAGCGCGAATAGATGAAGCCCGGTTCCTCGCCCTTGAAGCGGGCTTCCGCCGCCTGCGCCGTGTCGTAGACATAGCCTTGCGTGAGATACATCGCCTCGGAGGTTTCGCCGAAGCCGGAACGCAGCGTTCCTGCATGCACGAGGGCGGTCTGAGGCTTCCAGTTGCGCGTTTTGCTCGTCATCACCTTGTTCCAAACACAAAAAATGGTCCAAACACAAAAAAACCGGCCGCGAAAGTCGCAACCGGTCGTACGGCCTTTCGGCCCGACGGTCCTTTAGCGACTTGTTTAACGTGGCTGCAAGCCGACCGGCCAAATCACCACGGGATAACGATCCTTTAGACCTGCACCGCGCTTGCGTCAATTGCCGGCATGATTAAGAGGTTTGTACCAGCGGGTTCCACGGCAAGAACCTGCGACAAGACGAGACCACGCCCGGCCTTCGAGCGGAGCCAGCTTTGCGGCAGACAGGCATTCTTCCGGATCAGGATATTTCCGTGCTGTACCAGTCGGGCGCGCTGAAGTCGCCGCGCGCGCTCGACGCCGACCAGGTCCAGCCGGCCAGCCTGGACCTCAGGCTTGGCGACAAGGCCTGGCGGGTGCGCGCCTCCTTCCTGCCCGGCCCCAACCACAGGGTTGCTGAAAAACTCGACCGCCTGAAGCTGCACGAAATCAATCTCACCGATGGTGCGGTGCTGGAGACGGGCTGCGTCTATATCGTGCCGCTGCTCGAGAGCCTAGCGCTTCCGGCAAACATTTCCGCCTCGGCCAACCCAAAAAGCTCGACCGGGCGGCTCGACATCTTCACCCGGGTGATGACCGATCGCGGCCACGAGTTCGACAAGATCGCTGCCGGCTACAACGGCCCGCTCTATCTCGAAGTCAGCCCGCGCACCTTTCCGATCATCGTCCGCGCCGGCTCGCGGCTGTCGCAGATACGGTTCCGCACCGGCAATGCGCTTTTGTCGGAAAGCGAGCTGCACGAATTGCACCGTGCCGAGACGCTCGTCGCCACCGAGCCGCCGAACATTTCCGGCGGCGGCATCGCACTGTCGATCGACCTCGATGGCGACAAGGACGGGCTGGTCGGCTACCGCGGCAAGCACCACACCGGCCTGGTCGATGTCGACAAGCGCGCCGCGCAGGATGTCGTCGATTTCTGGGACCCGCTCTACAAGAGCGGCGCCGGCGAACTGGTGCTCGATCCGGACGAATTTTATATCCTCGTCAGCCAGGAAGCGGTGCATGTGCCGCCGCTCTATGCCGCCGAGATGACGCCCTTCGATCCGCTGGTCGGCGAATTCCGCGTCCACTATGCCGGTTTCTTCGATCCGGGTTTCGGCCATTCGGCCTCGGGCGGCACCGGCAGCCGGGCCGTGCTCGAAGTGCGCAGCCACGAAGTGCCGTTCATCCTCGACCACGGCCAGATCGTCGGACGGCTGGTCTACGAGCACATGCTGAAGCGGCCGCAGGCGCTCTACGGCACAGATCTCGGCTCGAACTATCAGGCGCAGGGCCTGAAACTGTCCAAGCATTTTCGCGCCGCGCGCTGATCGCCCGCTAAGATCAGACCATGCTTGCCTGACCTTACGGGTCGTGCTTGGCTGTCTTAGCCGTCAATACGGTTGGAACAAGGGGAACAAAAAATGCAGATTTCAAGATGGATCGCATCGGCAGCAACAGCCGTCATGCTGGCGATGTCAGTCGGGTCGCTGTCGGCGCAAGCACAGGAAAAGTTGAAGATCGCCACTGAAGGCGCCTATCCGCCGTTCAACACCATCACCGCGGATGGCAAGCTCGTCGGCTTCGACATCGACATCACCAATGCGCTTTGCGCTCAGATGAAGGTCGAATGCGAACTTGTCACGCAGGACTGGGACGGCATGATCCCGGCGCTCCAGGCCAAAAAATTCGACGCCATCATCGCGTCCATGAGCATTACCGAGGAGCGCAAGAAGCAGGTCTCCTTCACCAACAAATACTATACGACGCCGCTTTCGCTGGTGGCCTTGAAGGACAGCGATATTGCCTCGACCGAACCGGCGGCACTCGCCGGCAAGACAGTCGGCGCCCAGGCTTCGACCACCCAGGCCGACTATGCCCAGGATGTCTATGGCAAGGCCGGCGCCGAGGCGAAGCTCTATCCAACCCAGGAGGAGGCGGTCGCCGACCTGATGAACGGCCGTCTCGATGCCGTCCTTTCAGACAAATTCGTGCTGATGGACTGGATGAAGAAGTCGAGCGACGACTGCTGCAAGATGGTCGGCGACGTCAAGGGCACGGAGACCGAAGCCGGTATCGCCGTGCGCCAGGAAGACAATGCGCTGCGCGAAAAGCTCAACGCCGCAATCGACGCGATCGTCGCCGACGGCACCTACAAGAAGATCCAGGCCAAATATTTCGACTTCGATATTTATTGAGGCGTTGAAGCTGCGCGTTCTTCCTTCTCCCCTTGTGGGGGAAGGTGGCCGAGCGAAGCTCGGTCGGATGAGGGGTGTTCCAGGGAACACCAACGTCTCATTCCTTCCAGCACCCCTCATCCGTCTCGGCGCTGCGCGCCAACCTTCTCCTTCTCCCACAAGAAGGGGAGAAGGAGAAGGTTGGCGCCTAAAGCGCCTTCACCGCGACCTTCACCGGCTGCTCGATTTCCAGCGGGTTGCGCAGCGGCAGGCCGAAATCCTTGGCCTCGATTTCGAAGACATCGCCGGCCTCGGTCCTGACGCCGTCGGCGAAGGACAGTGTCGCGGTGCCGAACATGTGCACATGCACGTCGCCCGGCTGGCGGAAGGCCGAATATTTGAAGTGGTGATGTTCGAGGTTGGCTATGGTGTGCGACATGTTCGCCTCGCCCGACAGGAAAGGTTTTTCCCACAGCAGCTGGCCGTCGCGGAGGATGCGCGAGATACCCCTGACGTCGGACGGCAGGTCGCCGATCAGGATCTCCGGTCCGAACGAAGCGTTGCGCAGCTTGGAATGCGCGAGGAAAAGATAGTTCACGCGCTCGGTGACGTGATCGGAAAACTCGTTTGACAGCGTGAAGCCGACGCGGAACGGGACGCCGTCGTCGCCGATGACATAGATGCCGGCGACTTCCGGCTCCTCGCCGGCATCCTCGGCGAAGGCGGGCGACAGAAGTGCCGCACCGGGCGCCACTGCCATGGTGCCGTTGCCCTTGTAGAACCATTCCGGCTGCACGCCGGTCTGGCCCGTGGCCGGCTTGCCGCCCTCCAGCCCCATGCGGAACATCTTCATCGAATCGGTGAGCTGCTCCTCGCCGTCGCTGCTGAGCTTCTTGTGCATGGAATCGCGGGTCGCGGCGGAGCCGAGATGTGTCAGCCCGGTGCCGGTGAGGTGGAGATGCGCCGGGTCGGGATGGTTGATCGGCGACAACAGCCGCCCCTTCTTGTAGGCGGCATCGAGGTCGATTGCTTCACCAAAACCCTTGCGCTCGATGAGGGCGACAAGCCCGGTGCCGGTGCGCGCGGCCTCCATCGCCAGCGAATAGACGCTGCGGGCGCCGTTGATGATTCTGGTCTTGCCGCCGTTGCGGGCGATGACGCGGATGGTCTCCGCCTCGTCGAGGATCTGGGAAATCAGCATGACGTACCCTCTCTCAATTGCCTTGGCCGGCCTGCCGGTCTGGCAAGCTTTTCCTGGCGCAGCTCGGACGGTGTCCGCGCCACGGGTGAAATTCTTCGTCCGGATTGCGCTCGCGGGCCCGGTCCCCTGGGGGGACTTCCTTGCGTCGCCCGGCAGCGCCGCGATGTGACCCGTGCCTCCTAAAAGCGCGCCGCGTTTGAAAACGGGCCCGCTTTAATCCTTGCTTTCATGCGTGCCGTTGTCCCAACACGCTGCACACGTTTGGCGACATGCATGAGTTCCCTCGCCCTCAAGCCTTGTTCTTGTTGTAGACGTCGAAGACCACGGCGCCGAGCAGCACCAGGCCTTTGACCACCTGTTGCCAATCGACATTGACGCCCATGATCGACATGCCGTTGTTCATGACGCCCATGATGAAACCGCCGACCACCGCGCCAACCACCTGACCGACGCCGCCCATCGCCGAAGCGCCGCCGATGAATACAGCGGCGATGACGTCGAGCTCGCTGCCGAGGCCGGCCGCCGGCACCGCCTGGCCAAGGCGCGCCGCAATAATCAGCCCGCCGAGCGCCGAGAGCACGCCCATATTGATGAACACCATCAGGGTCAGCCGCTCGGTCTTGATACCCGATAGCTGCGCCGCCTTGGCATTGCCGCCCATTGCGTAGATGCGGCGGCCGACCGTCATGCGTTTGGTGACGAAGACGAACAGCGCAATCAGCACGCCCATCACCACGAGAACGATTGGCAGGCCCCTGTAGGTGGCGAATTGGTAGACCAGAAACAGCGCCAGGGCGCTGGTCACCACGGTCTTGACGACGAACAGCGAGAAGGGCTCGGCTTGGTAGCCGTGCCGCTCGCGGCTGCGCCGTGCCCTGAGCCCGAAATAAGCATAGGCGACCACGGCGACGATGCCGAGCACGATCGTCGTCATGTGCAGCGTCAGGCCGCTGCCGACGATTGTCTTGCCGGCGGCGTTCACGACCGGCGGTATCAGCGTCAATGAGCCGATCACGTCGGGAATGAAGCCGGAACTGAGCGCCTTGAAGCCGACCGGAAGCGGCCCCACGGAAGACCCCCCACCCAGCAGCGCCTGGCAGATGCCGCGGAAGATCAGCATCCCCGCCAGCGTGACGATGAAGCTCGGTATTCGGTGATAGGCAATCCAGTAGCCTTGTGCCGCGCCGATGGCACCACCGACGATCAGGCAGATGATCGACACCACCAGCGGATTGCTGAAAGGGCCGAGAGGCCAGATGACCATCATCATCGCCGCCAGCGCGCCGATGAAACCGGCGACGGAGCCGACGCTGAGATCGATATGGCCGGAGACGATCACCAGCAGCATGCCCAGCGCCATCACGATGATGAAGCTGTTCTGCTGCACCAGGTTGCTCAAGTTCACCGGTTTGAACAGCGTTCCGGACGTCGTGTACTGGAAGAACACCATGATGGCGATAAGCGCCAGGATCAGGCCGTATTCGCGCAGGTTGGTGACCAGCGCCGAGACAGCAATGCGCGGCCCTTGCTGCACATCTTCGGCGACGCCGCTTTTCGGGACGGGACCGCTTTCGGTGCTCATGATGCTTTTCCTTCTCCGCGAACGATGGCGCGCATGATCTTTTCCTGGCTGGCATCACTCGCCGCCATTTCGCCGACGATACGTCCTTCGTTCATGACATAGATACGGTCGGTGATGCCGAGCAGTTCGGGCATCTCGGACGAGATGACGATGATCGCCTTACCCTCGGAGGCGAGCCGCGCGATGATCGTGTAGATTTCATACTTGGCGCCAACGTCGATGCCGCGCGTCGGCTCGTCGAGGATCAGCACCTCCGGATTGGCGAACAGCCATTTCGACAGCACCACCTTCTGCTGATTGCCGCCGGATAGATTGCCGGTCATCTGATAAACGCTGGACGAGCGGATGTTGGTCTTGGCCTTGTAGTCGTTGGCGACGGCGAGCTCGCGCATGTCGTCGATCACGCTGTGGCGCGACACGCCGGGAAGATTGGCCAGCGTGATGTTGTGCTTGATATGATCGATCAGATTGAGACCGTAGGTCTTGCGGTCTTCGGTGACGTAAGCAATGCCGTGTTCGACTGCCTTGCTGACAGAGGAGACATCGATGGGCTTGCCCTTAAGCAGCACCTCGCCGGTGATGCCGCGGCCGTAGGAGCGGCCGAACAGGCTCATCGCGAATTCGGTGCGTCCGGCGCCCATCAGCCCGGCGATGCCCACCACCTCGCCCTTGCGGACGTCGATATCGATACCCTTGATCACTTGCCGCTCGGCATGGATCGGATGATAGACCGACCAGTTCTTCACCTGGAGCACGACCTCACCGATGTCAGGCTCGCGCGACGGATAGCGGTCGTCCAGCGAGCGGCCGACCATCGAGGTGATGATGCGGTCTTCCGAGATGTCCTTCTTGGCCAGCGTCTCGATCGTCCGCCCGTCGCGGATGATCGTGACCTTGTCGGCGACCCGGTTGATTTCGTTGAGCTTGTGCGAGATCAGGATCGAGGTGATGCCCTGCCGCTTGAATTCGAGCAGCAGGTCGAGCAGCGCCTGGCTGTCCTTTTCGGACAGGCTCGCCGTCGGCTCGTCGAGGATCAGCAACTGCACTTCCTTGCTGAGCGCCTTGGCGATCTCGACCAGTTGCTGCTTGCCGACACCGATATTGGTAATCAGCGTCTTGGGGTCTTCCTTGAGGCCCACCTTCTTGAGCAGAGCGCTGGTGCGCGTTTCGTTGGCGTTCCAGTCGATGATGCCGTAGCTGGCGTGTTCGTTGCCGAGGAAGATGTTTTCGGCGATCGACAGCATCGGCACCAGCGCGAGTTCCTGGTGGATGATGACGATGCCGCGGCGCTCGCTGTCGTGGATGCCTTTGAAATGGCACTCATCGCCGCGATAGACGATTTCGCCATCATAGGTGCCGGCTGGATAGACGCCCGACAGCACCTTCATCAGTGTCGACTTGCCGGCGCCGTTCTCGCCGACAACGGCGTGGATCTCGCCTTCCTCGACGCTGAGGTTGACATTCGAAAGCGCCTTGACGCCGGGAAACGTCTTGGTGATGTCACGCATCTCCAAAATCGTCTGGGCCATCGGCAATACCACTCCTGCGAGGTCCGGAAACATACCGGGGTCGTTCACTGACGAAGCGGGGCCCTGCGTTGCGCAGGACCCCGGGTTTTACGTCTGCGGTTACTTCAGTTCTTCGGCCTTGATGTAGCCGGAATCGACCACCAGTTCCTGGTAGTTCGACTTGTCGACATCATGCGGCGTCAGCAGGATCGAGGGGACGACCTTGACGTCGTTGTTGTAGGTCTTGGTGTCGAGGCCTTCCGGCTTGCCGCCCGAGAGCACCTTGTCGACGAGCTCGACCGTCGCCTTGGCGAGTTCGCGGGTGTCCTTGAACACGGTCGAGTACTGCTCGCCGGCGATGATCGCCTTGACCGAAGCGGTTTCGGCGTCCTGACCGGTGACGATTGGCCATGGCTGATCGGCCGTGCCGTAACCAACGGCGCGCAGTGAGGCGATGATGCCGCGCGACAGGCCGTCATATGGCGAGAGCACGCCATCGACGCGGCTGCCATCCGAGTAGTGGGCGGAGAGCAGATTGTCCATGCGGGCCTGGGCGGTGGCTGCCAGCCAGCGGAGCGTGCCGACCTTGTCCATGCCCATCTGGCCGGACTTCACGACGAGGGTCTTGTCGTCGATCAGCGGCTGCAGAACGGACATGGCGCCGTCGTAGAAGAAGAAGGCGTTGTTGTCGTCAGGCGAGCCGCCGAACAGTTCGACGTTGAACGGACCCTTGTTCTCGGGATAGCCGAGGCCCTTGAGCAGCGATTTCGCCTGGATGACGCCGACGCCGAAATTGTCGAACGTGGTGTAGTAGTCGACATTCGGGGTTTTCTTGATCAGCCGGTCATAGGCGACGACGACGACGCCGGCGTCAGCCGCCTTCTGCAGCGCGTCCGACAAGGTGGTGCCGTCGATCGAGGCGATGATCAATGCCTTTGGGCCCTTGGTGATTTCGTTTTCGAGCTGGCTGAGCTGATTGGGGATATCGTCCTGCGCATATTGCAGGTCGACAGTGTAGCCCAGAGCCTCGAGCTGGGACTTGACGGCGTCGCCGTCGTTGATCCAGCGCTGCGAGGTCTTGGTCGGCATCAGCACGCCGATGAGGCCTTCGCCTGACTGCGCCGGGACCGTCATGGCCGCGATGCTAAGGGCCGCGACGGCGGCCAGTGTCTTGATGATCTTCACATTAACTCTCCCTGGTTGATGGACGCGCACCCTGGGTTTCGTGGGCCGCGCGATCGTGCAGGAGCGCCAAAACGCGCCGCTGCCGCCAAATCGATCTCCGGTATCCTCCCAATCGGCCCTGAGACTCTGGTTCCGGTCGATGCGATTTTTCTCGCTGGCGACGGTCAGGTTTCAGGACGCGCAAAGGTGTGGCGCTTTGCCATAACTGTCAAATGCGATCTTTGGTAGTTGCTATACCCAAACTGGTATACTGAAAGTGGCCAAAAGAATTGAAAGTGGCCAAAAGATCGGGCCGGGATTGCCGGCCGGCCACCAGCGAGGAGCAAACGGAGATCATGGCGGCGCTACGGGATTCTGGCGGACTTTCGGATGGTTATGGGCAACGTCCCGGCAGGAGTGAGACCTTGCTGCGCAGCGGCCTCAGTCTGCGCCACATGCGCATGATCGCAGCCCTCGACGACCATGGCCGGGTCAGCGCGGCAGCCCAGGTCATGAACATCTCCCAGCCCGCCGCCTCGCGCATGATCGCCGAGATGGAGGCGGTGCTCGACGTCAAGCTGTGCGAGAGGCTGCCACGCGGCATCACGCTGACGCCCTATGGCAAGGCGTTGGCGAGGCGCGCACGTTCGATCCTGCTCGAGATGCGCGAGGTCGACCGCGAGATATCCGAGCTCAAGGCGGGCAAGGGCGGCTCGGTGTTCCTGGGCGCGGTGACGGCCCCTGCAATCGAGCTCGCCGTGCCGGCGATCCGCGAGATCCGGCGCATCTATCCGCGTATCGAGATCACCATGCAGGTCGAGACCTCCAATGTGCTGGCGCGCGAACTGATCGCCACACGTCACGATTTCATCATCGCGCGCATCCCCGAGGACCTCAATCCGCGGCTGTTCGAGGCCCGCGTCATCGGCGTCGAGAAAGCCTGCCTCATCGTGCGCCGCGGCCACGCGCTGGCCAAGGGCAAGGCGGTGCGGCTGGAGGAGACCGCCGCCTATGACTGGGTTTTCCAGTCGGGCGGCTCGCCGCTGCGCCAGGCGATGGAGAGCAATTTCCTGAACCGCAACATCGCGCTGCCGGACCGCATCCTCAACACCAGCTCGCTGCTGCTCACCCTGGTCATGGTCGCGCAGTCGGACGCCATCGCGCCGGTGTCGATCCAGGTGGCGAAGTTCATCCAGAACCCCGAGTCGCTGGCCGGCGCCATCGACGTCGTCCAGACCGAATTCGACATCGAGGTCAGGCCATACAGTCTGATCACCGTAAAAAATCGCGTGCTTTCGCCGGCGGCCAAGATGCTGCACGACTTCATTTTGCGCGAGGTGGGCTGACGGCGTTAAGTCAAGCGATCCATTGCCAATCCACTCTTCGGCCATGTCGCTTCAATCCCGGGTCGCTTCAATCAGAATATCGCTCGAGCGAAGGAACCACACCGGGCCGTGCCGCGTCATAGAAGCGGGCTCCTGTGCAGGGCCCAGGGAGCTATCGATGATCAGGCTTCTCCTCGTCTTCGCCGCGATGCTTGCCGTCGCGTGCGGCGGGGCGCGTTCGGCCACGCTGGACCTGGCGACCGTCAATCAGGCCCAATTCACCGCCGGCGAACCGAAGGAGGTCGATCCGACGCTGCTCAAGGCGCAGATTCTTTTGGATCGCGCCCGCTTCTCGCCGGGGCTGATCGACGGTCGCCTCTCAGAGAACTTCGCCAAGGCACTCGCCGCCTTTCAGCAGGCGAACGGACTCCGATCCGATGGCAAGCTCACTGCGGAGACCTGGCGCAAGCTCACGGCGACCTCCGCCGACCCGGTGCTGGTCACCCATGAGGTGACGCGCAAGGATTTGCGCGGACCTTTCACCAGGCGTATTCCGGCTCGCATGGAGAGGATGGCCCGTCTGCGGCGGCTCGCCTATCGCAACGCGTTGGAGAAGCTGGCGGAGCGCTTCCATGTCAGCGAAAAGTTGCTCAGGATGCTCAATCCGGGCGCCGGCTTCAGGAAGCCCGGCAAGACCTTGATCGTGCCTGATGTTGGCCGCGGCGATCCTCCCGCCGGCGTAGCCGGCATCGAGGTCGACAAGGGCGCTCGCCTGGTGCGCGTGCTCGATGCTTCCGGCAAATGGCTCGCAGTCTACCCCGCCTCGATCGGCAGCGATGAAAAGCCGGCGCCAAGCGGCACGGCGCAGGTCAAGCGCGTGGTGCGCAATCCGACCTATCACTACGATCCGGATTTTGCCTTCAAGGGAGTCAAGACCAAGCGTCCCTTCACCATCGCCGCCGGGCCGAACAATCCTGTGGGATCGGTGTGGATCGATCTCTCCATCGAAAGCTACGGCATCCACGGCTCGCCCGAACCTGGCAAGATCGGCACAACCTTCTCGCATGGCTGCATCCGATTGACCAATTGGGATGTCGAAGATCTCGGCCCCATGGTGCAGCCGGGCACGAAGGTCGAGTTCAAGGACGAGACCGCCGGCGCCGTCGACGAGCTTGCCCCGTAGCAAAGCGGACTGGCCCGCCACCTGCTCTCGCAAGGCCCGGGCGCGCGCCGGAGACGATGCCGGATGACGTCCTATGGACCTGGCCTTCAGGCCGGTGGCGAGCTACGAGGTGGCTGAAGACCCGTCCGACGACCCCGGCAAACGATCGCGAATGGCTTCCTCAGTTTTGTTTGCGGTCGATTCCACAACTTTGCCGACCTTGCCTGCTAGGGTGCCTGCATCTCCACCCGAGCCTTGCCGGTCGGCCTCTTCCTTGACCGTTTCGTAGGCCTCGGAAGGCTCATGGTCGGACTGCATAATGACGCGCCACGCCTAGCTCTCATTAAGGTCAAAGCTCACCGGAAGGTTGTAGTCTATTGCACGATTGGCAATCATGTTCGCCAGGTCGGAATCTGAGACCGAACATGCCGGTACGATCTGTTTGAGCGCCTTAACGGCGAGCCCCGTCGATATGAAACTATGGCGCCGCCTCCGACTATTTACATACTGTTCGATGAGATTTTCGAGCTCACGCATGTGCAATCCTTCTTTGACGTCAACTGTGCCAATTGAACCCAGCCGTAATCGATCCGGAGCGAGGGCTCATTCACATTGTTTATTTGACGAGAAATCTTGATGCCGCATCAGTGCGCCGACGCGTCTTGGCCGAGGGCGGTCACCGTGGCTCATGGAAGAGATTTAGGTAAGTCGTATCAAAGTCGGCCAGTAAGGCCAATCGCTGGAAATCAAGGATAACAATCCTCCGGTCTTTCCAGATAACCAGGTCCTTCGCTCGAAGCTCCTGCAGTGTCCGATTCACGTGAACTACAGATAGACCAAGCACGTCCCCCATTTCCGCTTGCGTCAGTGGAATAGCGAACTTCTGGTCAGAGGCCAATCCGACTATCTCTAATCGGACATACAACTCGCAAATTATATGTGCGAGATGCTGTTTGGCGGAGCGACGCCCGAGGCAGGTTATCCAAGTCCTTTGGATCGAGGCGTCGATAGTCGTCGAAAGCCAGAGCATCCGGGTGAGATGTGGACTTCCACCCATTGCTGTAAGCAGGTCTTTGTGTCGAATGAAAACTACATCGCACGAACCCAGCGCGCTCACGCTGTGATCCATCACTTTTAGCAGTAAACTATGCAGATCGACGAAGTCACCCGGCACGTGAATTGCCGTTATTTGACGCTTTCCTTCCCGAATAGCCTGGTTTCGAACTGCGAACCCATTCGCGACAAGGCAGCTTTCGGTGGGGCGGGATCCCTCCCTGACGATCTCCTCATCGGGTCCGAAAGTTACCGGCCGAACCGGAAGAGCCTCAATGAGCGCGATCTCGTCTGGCGGCAGGGTGTCGCGGCAGTCGAGCATCTGAACCAGGAGGTCTTTGCCGAACATCGCGGTGCCTTTTGAGCAGATCAGGCATCGAGTTCCAGCGGCTCGTGCCAATTGACATGCCGCAGGTCCCGAGCAACTACGACTTGGCCGCCTGTCGGACACAGATAGAAAAGGTCGCTCTCATGTTTGACTTCTTCGCTATGTCGCTTGCCGGTCATGGGCGGCTCTGGTTGTGAAAAGTTCGGTCGTCGTTCGAGATCCGTTCTTGTGTGGTCACGGCGTTTCCGAGCTTCCGAGCCTCCCGATAAAGGGTCTCGCGATCATTGCCGTGCTTGCCAAAAAGCTCGCGGATCTGCGGTATTGAGAGGCCGAACTTGGTAGCGAAATAGCGGAATTCATAGTCTTGGTCGCGCGCGACGCGGTTTCCGTCGCCAGAACCTCTATTGCCCTTGTCGTCGGCCATTTTGGTTCCTCCCTGGCTGGCCTTCAGATCAAACGCAACGCGGATCGGCATCTTTTGTTGCCGCCTCTTATTAGAATCACGTTATGTTCTGTTCAGCTGATATAGGCCGCTCACCTAGACCTGATGATGTGGTCCTGTGAGGTGCGGCGCCGGCCGGCCCGACTGGGTAAGCTGGAGCGGGTAGCGGGAATCGAACCCGCGCGTTCAGCTTGGGAAGCTGACAGGCTACCATTACATCATACCCGCGCAGCAGCCTCGTTACCACGCAAGCCGGCATTCGGGCAATCGTTATGCGTGCACTCGTGTGCACTCATGCCTTGCCAGCCGCCAGACTGTTATTCCGTCGTGGCAACGGCATCGTCTGAGGCAAAGGCCGGCCAGTATTTCGAAATTGCCAGCGTGGCCCCTACGGTAGAAAAATGGCCATAGTCGAAATAGAGGAACTGGCCTGCGTCGGCGTAGGAGCAGCGTCCGGCGCTACAGAGGAAATTCAGCGGATCGATGAAGGTGGCGCCTTTGGTAAATGCGCGCACACGGTTGTTGATGTCGGGATCCATGGCCATTGGCCACGATGTATCATCGAGATTTTCGCGCTTTGCGAAGAACGCGATTTTCCGAACATCGGTTATGAACTGTGGAGACTGGCCGATGACAAACACGCGCACACCCAGACCACGAAGCGTATCGATCGTTTGCTGGAGACCGTCGAAACTTCTGGCCTCGTAGTCGGTCCACCGACCGCTGAGTACAACCGTCTTGATGCCAGCGTCCTGGATGATCTTCAGGGCTTGCTGATTGAACCGCATGCAATCCGGGCGTCCATAGGAGAAGTAGGAGAGAATCGGGGGACAGCCCGCGTAGGTGTATTCCACGATATTGGCCCGGAGTTGATTTATGTTGGCGTCCAGGCCTGGAACATAGTGGGCGGCGAACGAGTCACCCCACAACAAAACGGTTGTAGGGAAGCCGCGTGTGCGCGTGCAATCCTCGATATTCCAGTTTTCGATCCGGCTGCCGCCCTCGTTGAAACAGGTGCCATTGCCCCAGTCCCCGACAGGAATCCGCTGTTGGACATAATCTGGAAAGCGTTGCGGAAAGCCGTTGCCGAGCGCCCCGGCCGCCCCGCCAAGGCAAAGAACAGCGATTGCGCCCGCTGAAAAGGCGAAGATGGGCGCTGGGGCGGTGAAGCTCCTTTTCTGCCGAAACGGCTGCTCGACGTATTTCCAGGAAAACGCAGCCAGCGCGAAGCTTGCTACCGTCAACGCAACGGTCATCGAGGGGTCGAATTCTTCCAGTGAGAGATAGTGCGCAAACGCATTGATCGGCCAGTGGACAAGATACAGCGAATAGGAGATGAGGCCGATCCAGACCAGCGGTCGGACTTCGAGCAGGCGGGTAATGATCGTCGAGGGGCTGTTTTGGCCGACATAGATAAGCAGGACCGTTCCGACGCAAGGATACAAGGCGTTGTAGCCCGGGAACGGATCGCTCTCCGAAATCGTGAAGAACCCGATGGCAAGAAGGCCAAATCCGGCCAACCCGAGCAGTTCCATAACAAACCGGTTGCTCAGGGGCGGGGGGCGTTTCAGCATGAGCACGGCGCCCAGCATGAGCTCCCAGATCCGTGTCGGCAGCAGGTAGAATCCCGCGTTTGGCGCCAGCCACGTCGCCATGACCGCCAGCACGAAGCTGCCGAGGATGATCGGCAGGAGTATCGTCAGCCAGCGTTTGCCAAAATAGCGATAGATCAGGAACATCAGAATCGGGGCAAAGATATAGTACTGCTCCTCGACCGAAAGCGACCACGTATGCAACAGCGGTCGGAGCTCGGCATCGATCGAGAAGTAATTTGACGTTTTCCAGAAATAGATGTTCGACCAGAAAGTCGAAGCCGCTATGACGCTGAGACTGAACTCATGCAGATCCGACGGTAGAAGAATGAACAAGGCCGCAATACAGGTGAGAAGCGTGACAAAGATCAGCGCCGGCAGGATGCGCCGGGCGCGGCGCCAGTAGAAGCTGACGATCGAAAACTGGCCGCGTTCAAGGTCGTCCAGCAGGCTTCCGGTGATCAGGTAACCAGATATGACGAAGAAGATATCGACGCCGGTAAAGCCGCCTGGAATTGCCGAGATGCCGAAATGGAAGAGTACGACCGGCAGTACCGCAACGGCCCGAAGACCATCGATATCGCGCCTGTACTTCATTCAAGAAGCCCTGTGTTCGCAAGTCGCGGTGAGGCAGCGCAGTCCGTCCATCACCGGGCGATGAGTCTGGCAGTTCGATATCAACTGGTTACCCTCTGTCGCCCAATTTTGCTGCACTGCAACATAAGTGTCAAGAGCACAATTCGGCAAAGCGCCGCCCAGAGCAACTGAGTAGCACCTGAGCGATCGCCTTGATGCCGGGCGGCCAAGTGCGTATTTCTGGAGTTGTGCCCGAATCGGGGCAACCGAATCTGGAGACACGCCTTGTCCGCACTGACGCGCTTTCTCGGCGACACGCCGCTCCGGGTGCTCCTGAAGCTGCTGGTGCTGTCGTTCCTCGTCGGCCTTGTCATGAACGCTTTCGGCTGGTCGCCGATGGATGTGCTCTACGGCATCCGCAATGTCTTCGTCGATCTCTGGAACCTCGGCTTCCGCGCTATTGACCGTTTCCTCGGCTACATCCTTCTCGGCGCGGCGATCGTCATTCCAGCCTTCATCCTGCTCAGGATCGCCAACTACCGGAAATAGAGCAGACGCCGAACCGAAGGTTAGCGTGCAATAACGGAAGCCGGATTCGAGGCCAAAACCGTAAGGCGGTTAGGCGAAGCCTGAGGCCGTTTCGAACAGGATGGCGTGGCGCGCGGCCAAAGCCGCCACGTCAGTCGAATAGCCGCCGCCGATAACGCCGCAGACCGGGATGCCGAGCGCGCGGAAATGACGGATCACCATGTCGTCGCGCGCACGCAGCCCGTCGTTCGACAGCGACAACCTGCCGAGCCGGTCCTCGGCATGAACGTCGACCCCGGCATTGTAGAAAACGATGTCCCAGCGCGCCCTGGCGGTGAGTTCCGGCAGGATGCCGCCCAACCTTTCGAGATAGGCCGCATCGCCGATGCCGTCGGGCAGGGCGATATCGAGGTCGGAAGCGATCTTGCGCGTCGGATAGTTACGATCGCCATGCATGGAAAAGGTGAAAACGCGCCGTTCAGCGCCCAAAATGTCGGCCGTGCCGTCACCCTGATGCACGTCGAGATCGACGATCAGGATATTGCCGGCGACGGCTTCGGCAAGCAGCACCAGTGAAGCCACCGCAACATCGTTGAAGGTGCAGAAGCCGGCGCCTTGCGCGCGCCGCGCATGATGGCTGCCGCCGGCGGTATTGCAGGCAATACCGTTCAGCAACGCCAGCCGCGCCGCCAGCACGGTGCCACCCGTTGCGAGCTGCGCCCTGAGCGAGACGCGCGGGCCTACCGGAAAGCCGATCTCGCGCTCGATTTTTTCTGGCACTTCGCAGGCCAGCACCTGGTCGACATAGCCGGCGGCATGGGCAAGCTTCAGCCATGATGCCGGGGCCGGCTCGGGCATGTTGAGCGCGGCGTGGCCGGCCAGTCCGCGCGCGCCCAAGGCTTCCATCAGCAGCTTGTATTTGCTCATCGGAAAACGATGGTTGACGGCAAAACCGGCGTCGTAGTCGGGATGATGAACGATCTGCAGGGGCATGAGCGGCAGGTGCTTTTAGAGCGACTTCGGGTTAGAGCGGCTTGGATGCCCATCGGTCGAGGCTGGTATCGCGCAACTCGCGCAGGGATTTGAGCCGTTGCATGTCGGCGAACCGGACCATACCCGCAACAATGCGGCCCGGCAGTGCCGGCCCGGCATAGATCATGCCGGTGTAGAGCTGGACGAGATCGGCGCCGGCGCGGATCTTTTCGAGTGCGGTCTCCGCGGAATCGACGCCGCCGACCCCGATGATGGCGGGGTCCGGGCCAAGCAGTTTGCGCATCTTTGCCAGCACGATGGTCGAGCCCTCGAACAGCGGTTTTCCCGAAAGCCCGCCGGTCTCGCCAGCAAGATCGGCGCTGCGCAGCCGCGGCCGCGCGATGGTGGTGTTGGAGACGATGACGCCGTCTATTGCTTTCTCGGTGACCTCGGCGGCGATGTCCTCCAGTTCGGCCTCGACCAGATCCGGCGCGATCTTCAGAAAGATGGCCGGCTGCGCGGCCGCTGCCGCACGTGCGGCCACGACGCGCGACAGCAGCTCGCCAAGCTGTTCACGCGCCTGCATGTTGCGCAGGCCCGGCGTGTTCGGCGAGGAGATGTTGACCGTCAGATAGCTGGCGTGTGGCGCAAACCTGGCAACGCCGCGTTCATAGTCACCGACGCGGTCTGTGCTGTCCTTGTTGGCGCCGATATTGACGCCGACGATGCCGGCACGGCGCTTGCGGGCGGCAAGCCGTTGTTCGGCGGCCGCGTGACCCTCGTTGTTGAAGCCCAGCCGGTTGATCACCGCTTCGTCGGATGTCAGCCGGAAAATGCGCGGCTTCGGGTTGCCGGCCTGCGGCAGCGGCGTGATCGTGCCGACCTCGGCAAAGCCGAAGCCAAGGCCAAGCAGCGCATCGGGAACCTCGGCGTTCTTGTCGTAGCCGGCGGCCATGCCGAGCGGATTGGGGAAATCGATGTCGCAGACGCTGACTTTCAGCCTGTCGTCGCGCACGGGTCTCCCGCCTATCGGCAGCCCGCATTTCAGCGCCGCGATCGACAGGCCGTGGGCGGCTTCCGGATCGAATGCGAACAGGAACCTCTGGCCGAGCCGGTCGAGCACGCTCATTCGGCCTCCAGCGTCGGGAATTGGTGCCGGCCATCGGTGCCGAGCGGCAAAGGTTGCACCCAGACGACGGCGTTGAGGTCGAGCGGGCCGTAAAGATGCGGGAACAGCGCACCACCGCGCGAGACCTCGTATTTCAGCGCATCACCCAGTCTGGCGCCATCGACGGCGACCAGCAGCAGCCCGGTCTGGCCGGCAAAGTGTTTTGCCGCGGTTTCCTTGGCCTGGCCGGCGGTGGAAAAATGAATGAAGCCGTCGGCGACATCGATCGGCGCGCCGGTGAAGCGGCGATTTCTTTCGGCCTCGCGCCACAGCGGTTCAGGCACTATCTTGTAGATAAGCTGAGACATGGTTGCGCTATAGTCCGAACCAATCGTACGGGGAAGAGGCAAGCAGGTTCCGGAAAAGTGTCACACGGTTTTCCGACAGGAACCTGCGTCAAGGTAAAGGCCAGGGTTCTTCCCCATTTCCGGCGCAAACATGCGATAAGATTATGCTTACTGGCCTATGGAGGACAAACAATATGCGTCCGCAGCACGTCTTGATCCCTGCAGCCCTCGTCTCGCTCGTCGCGGCATCAGCCTTTTCCGAGGAAGCCGACCGCTACCGGTTGGAAAAGTCGGCCACCGGCTATGTCCGCATGGACACGCAGACCGGTGCGATGTCGATCTGTGAGGAGCGTTCCGGCCAGCTCGTCTGCAAGATGGCGGCCGATGAACGCGCCGCCTTCCAGGACGAGATCGACCGGCTGCAAAATTCGGTGAAGGCGCTCGACCAGCGCGTCGTCAAGCTCGAGAACTCGCTTGCCGCCCGCTTTGAGTCGACATTGCCCAGCGAGGAGGATTTCAACAAGACGATGAGCTACATGGAGCGCTTCCTGCGCGGCTTCATGGGCATCGTCAAGGACATGGAAAAGGACAGCGGCGAGGATGGCCTCAAGCCCAATTCGCAAAAAACCTGAGCACCGTTCACCGGGGAAGCCCGGCGCACCGGCTTGCCGCTTGAAAACGGCTGATATCGCCGCATAATCGTTCGACTGATCCCGTAAGAAGCAGACAATCACCAATGGGATTCGGGGAGGGCCATGTGCCGTCGGGCTATACTTTCGTCGTCGCTGACGATCATCCGCTTTTTCGCGGCGCGCTGAGAGAGGCGCTTGCTGGCATCGGCGACGTCGCCGGCATTCATGAGGCCGGCGATTTCGAAAGCGCCAAGGCGCTGGTCGTGGCCAATGAGGACGTCGATCTGGTGCTGCTCGACCTGTCGATGCCGGGCGCGAGCGGCCTTTCCGGCCTGATCTCGCTGCGCGGCATCCATCCGACGGTGCCGCTGGTGGTGGTGTCGGCGCATGACGATCCGGTGACCATCCGGCGCGCGCTCGACCTCGGCGCTTCGGGTTTCATCTCCAAATCGGCCAGCATGGAGGAGATCCGCAGCGCTGTGCAGTCGGTGCTTGCCGGCGACATCGCTGCGCCCACCGGCATCGATCTCGGCGTCGAGCGCGATCCCGAGATATCCGATCTGATCAAGCGGCTGCAGACGCTGACGCCGCAGCAGACGCGCGTGCTCGGCATGCTGGCCGAAGGTCTGCTCAACAAGCAGATCGCCTACGAGCTCGGTGTCTCCGAAGCGACGATCAAGGCGCATGTCTCGGCCATTCTGCAGAAGCTTGGCGTCGACAGCCGCACCCAGGCGGTGATCCTGCTGTCCAAGATCGGCAGCGACCCGCTGGCGGCGGCCGGCTGACCTCCGGCGCTACTCGGCTGCTGACGCCAGCGGTCTGACCCTCGCCATCATCGAGCGCAGCACCGCTGGTTTGAGCGGCTTGTTGATCACCGGTACGTCGAGCCTGCCGGCGCTGGCGCGCACCTCGCTCGAGCGGTCGGCGGTGACCAGCACCGCCGGCACGTCATGGCCGTGGATAGCGCGCAGTTTGGCGATCGCGTCAAGGCCGGTCTCGCCGTCGAGATGATAGTCGGCAAGCACGATGTCGGGTCGACGCATGCCGGACCCCTCGAGGTCCCCCGAGCCGGCAAACGTGTCGACGCTGCAGCCCCAGCCTTCGAGCAGCAGCCGCATGCCGTCGAGGATGCGGGCGTCGTTGTCGATGCAGAGCACGCGGAGCCCGGCAAGCGAAGCAGCCGTGCGGACCGGCGCCTTGGCCTCGATCTCGCGCCGCGGCTCTTGCACTGCCGCGACCGGCAGGACGACGGAAAAGCGTGTGCCCTTGCTCGGGCTTGAAAATATCTGGAGTTCGAGGCGCAAGACGCGAGCGATGCGGTCGACGATCGAAAGGCCGAGCCCCAGGCCTTCGGCTTCGCGGGCGCCCTCATCGAGCCGGGTGAATTCGTGAAAGACCGTGTTCAGCTTGTCGGCGGCAATGCCGATGCCGGTGTCGATCACCTGTATCTCGGCCAGTTCGCCGCGCCGCCGCACGCCGACCAGGATGCGGCCATGGCGGGTGTATTTGATGGCATTGGATATGAGGTTCTGGATCAGGCGGCGCAACAGATTGCGGTCAGTCGTCACGCTGAGCGACGATGGCATGATCGTCAGGCTGAGTTTCTTCTCGGCGGCAAGCGGCTGAAAGTCGTTGCCGATCTGGCGCAGCAGTCCGTCCAGGCTGAAGGCCGTGTCGTCCGGTTTCATCGCGCCGGCGTCGAGACGGGAAATGTCGAGGACTGCGCCGAGAATGGTCTCGACCGATTCCAGCGAGGATTCGATGTTGATCGCGGCCTTGCCCGCAGGTCCCTTGCCGGCCTTTTCGATCAGCGACGAGCAATAGAGACGAGCAGCGTTCAGCGGTTGCAGGATGTCATGGCCGGCGGCAGCGAGGAAGCGGGTCTTGCCGAGATTGGCCTCCTCCGCCAGCATCTGCGCCTGTGCCAGCTCCTCGTTGACGCGGGTCAATTCGACGGTGCGGTTCTTGACGCGCTGTTCGAGCGTTTCATTGGCGCGCTTCAGCGCCAGATCCTGCTCAACGCGGCCGGAAATGTCGGCATAAGTGGCAACGATGCCGCCATCCGGCATCGGGTTGGAGCGCAATTCCAGGATGCGGCCGCTGGTCTTCAGCTCCATCTGCCAGGGGCTGACGAAGCTGGTGAGGCGGTTGAGCATCGCCACCCGCTGGTCGGCCGGAATGTCGCCGCGCTCGGCAAGGTGGCGCAGGATGCGGTCGAGCGAGACGCCGACCTGGCCCATCTCGTCGGGCAGGTCGAACAGCGCCCGATATTGGCGGTTCCAGCAGATCAGCCGGAAATCCCTGTCGAAGACGGTGATGCCCTGTTCCATCTGGTCGAGCGCGATCTGCAGCAGGTCGCGGTTGTGCTGCAGCGCTTCGGTGGCGTCGTCGAGCAGGCGAAAGGCGTCCTTCGCCTCTCGATCATTGCGGCGCAGCAGCAGCGACAGGATCAGCCGCGCCGAAGAGGAGCCGACGGCACTTGCCAGAAGCTGCTCGGAGAAACGGATGACGTCCATGCTGGCCTGCTCGTTGCCGTGCAGCGAAGCGCCGTTGCTCTTTTCGAACGACTGAAACGACCGTTCAGTGCGTTCGATGCCGAGATAGCGCGCGATGGTGTCCTTGAGGTCGTTGACGGTGACGGTGGTGCGGAAGCGGCGCAGGCTCGGCATCGGGCTCGCCTCGCGCGGCACGAAAATCGACGCCTGGATGCGCTCCAGCGGCACCGACGCGCGCGACAGCGAACCTAGCACGAAGAACAGCGTGTTGACCGACAGGCTCCACAGGACACCGTGGTTCAGCGGCTCGGCGACCGTGCCGAACAGTGCTTGCGGCCGCAACGCTTCGAAACCGAACAGGCCGTGGACGACGATGCCGGTATCGGACGCGGCGAGCGAAGGAAGCAGCAGCGTATAGCTCCAGACGACGATGCCGGCGACCATGCCGAGCGCCGCCCCCCTGCCGTTCGCGCCGCGCCAGATCAGTCCGCCGATCAAGGCCGGCGCGAACTGCGCGATCGCGGCGAACGACATCAGGCCGATCGAGGAGAGCCGCGCGCTGTTGGTGCTCTCGCGATAATAGAGGAAGGCGACGAACAGCATGATGAAGATCGCCGCCCGTCGCACGTTGAGGATGAGCGCTGACCAGTCCTCGTTCTCCGATGTCGTGGTCTTGAGCAGGCGACGCACAAACAGTGGAATGACGAGATCGTTGGAGATCATGATCGACAGCGCGACGCTTTCGACGATCACCATCGCGGTCGCCGCCGACAGGCCGCCGATGAACGCCGCCATGGCCAGCACATCGTGACCGCTGAGCAGCGGCAGCGACAGGACGTAGAGGTCGCTGCTGGTCCTGGTGCCGACCAGCGCCAGGCCGGCGAGCGCGATCGGCAGCACGAAAAGGTTGATCGCCACCAGATAGAGCGGAAACACCCATGTCGCGGTGCGCAGTTCGGCCTCGCTGCGGTTCTCGACGATGGTGACATAGAACTGGCGCGGCAGCATGATGATGGCGAAACCGCTCAAACATGTCAGCACCAGCCAGGTTGCCAGCGAGGTGCTGTAGCTCATCGCTTGCTGAACTTGCGAATTCTCGGCGAGCTTGTCGACCATATCGCCCGGGCCGCCGAAGATCAGGAAGGTCACCATCAGGCCGATCGCCAGGAAGGCGGCGAGCTTGACCACGGTTTCGACGGCTACCGCCAGCACCAGCCCGTCCTGGTGTTCGGTGGCGTCGGCGTGGCGCGTGCCGAACAGCACCGCAAACAGCGCAAGCAGCATGGCGACGACCAGCGAAATGTCGCTGACGAAGGGATCGAAGGAAGGTGGCGAGCCGGTATAATGCTCGACCATCAGGCTGACCGAGCCGGAAATCGCCTTCAACTGCAGCGCCATGTAAGGCACCGCGCCGATCGTCGCGATCAGCGTGGCGATCGCTGCTACGGCAAAACTCTTGCCGTAGCGGGCGCCGAGGAAGTCGGCGATCGAAGTGATCTTCTCTGTCTTGGCCAGCCTGACGATGCGCCGAAGCAGCGGAAAGCCGAACACGAACACCAGCACCGGGCCGATATAGATGCCGAGGAATTCGAGGCCGCGCTCGGACGAAAGGCCGACCGAACCGAAGAAGGTCCAGGAGGTGCAGTAGATCGCCAGGCTGAGCGCATAGATGAAGGGCCGGGCCCGGTCAGGCCCGGATGTCGTCGAACGTTGGTCGCCGAGGCTGGCGATGACGAACAGCAACGTCACATAGGCGATCGCGATGATGACGATGAACCAGCCCTGCACGGCCCAAAAATCCTCCCTTGCCGGTTTTTGCATCCGGCATGCTGAGACGCAATCACAGCTTGGCGATCAAGTCCATCGCGGCTTTCGGCGCAGGATGGCTGCGGCTTCGGGAAATTTTGGCCGGAACCGGTCTTTTGCCGATGCTGCAACCGCAGGTTTTTGCTATTGTGCCAGTTGGGGGTACGAAGCGGGGCCGAACGAAGCGGGCAGAGGCGGCGGCCTGACCCGTCAGGACAAGGAGGGTCGGATGCTGAAAGAATTCCAGGAATTCATTTCCAGGGGCAATGTCATGGACCTGGCCGTCGGCGTCATCATCGGCGCCGCCTTCGGCAAGATCGTCGAATCCCTAGTCAACGACATCATCATGCCGATAATCGGGGCGATTTTCGGCGGACTCGACTTCAACAATTATTTCCTGCCCTTGTCCTCAGCGGTCAACGCCGCATCGCTGGAGGAAGCCAAGAGGCAGGGCGCAGTCTTCGCCTATGGCAGTTTCATCACCGTGGCGCTGAACTTCATCATCCTCGCCTTCATCATCTTCCTGATGGTCAAAGCGGTGAACGATCTGCGCAGGCGGCTGGAGCGTGAGAAGCCCGTTGCGCCGGCTGCCGCTCCGCCGGCCGATGTCGCGCTGCTCACCGAAATTCGCGATCTCCTCGCCAGGAAATAGCGCAGGGGCAAGATCTCTGGACCAAAACCCCGGTCGATTTCGGCCGGGGTTTTCTATTTTCGCCTGTCGCAAAACACGCTAGCTGTCCGGAAGGCGAAAAACGGATCCATCCATGACCCTGATCGAGAATTTGCGCGCCGCGGCCCGGGCCGCGCCCGAAAGCGGCATTGTCGCCGTCATGAACCGCGGCCGCGACCGCGACGGCATGATCCCGCTCTGGGCCGGCGAGGGCGACCTACCGACGCCCGCCTTCATCACCGATGCCGCTGCCCGGGCGCTGGCCGGCGGCGAAACCTTTTATACCTGGCAGAAAGGCATCCCCGAACTGCGGCAGGCGCTCGCCCGCTATTACATCAGGCATTTCGGCAAGAGCTTCGCCGAGCAAGAATTCATCGTCACCGGCTCTGGCATGCATGCCATCCAGCTGGCGCTCGACGCTGTCGCTGGCAATGGCGACGAGGTCGTCTATCTGTCGCCGGCCTGGCCGAACTTCGCCGCAGCCGCCGGCGTGGCGGGCGCCGTCCCGGTCGCAGTCACGCTCGACCAGTCCGGCAATGGCTGGTCCTGCGACATCGGCAAGATCGACGCGGCGATCACGCCAAGGACAAAGGCGCTGTTCGTCAACACACCGTCCAACCCGACCGGTTGGACCGCCGACAGGCAGACGCTGCAGGCGATCCTCGACCTTGCCCGCGAACGGGGGCTGTGGATCATCGCCGACGAGATCTATTCGCTGTTCCACTACGGCGACAGCCGCGCGTCGTCCTTCATCGACATCATGGCCGACGAGGATCGCATCCTGTTCGTCAACAGTTTTTCCAAGAACTGGTCGATGACCGGCTGGCGGGTCGGCTGGATCAAGGTCCATCCCTGCCTGCAGCAGGTGTTCGAGAACCTGGTCCAGTATTCGACCTCGGGCGTTGCCCAGTTCATGCAGCGCGGCGCGGTCGTCGCCCTCGACGAAGGCGACGCCTTCATCGTCGAGCAGGTGGAGCGGGCGAGGGCGGCGCGTGACCTGGTCTGCGGCATCCTGGCTGCGACCGGCAGGGCACGCTTTACCGTGCCGCAGGGCGCGTTCTATCTGTTCTTCGCAGTCGACGGCATCACCGATTCACGCGCCGCCGCCTTCGACATCGTCGACCGCGCCAATGTCGGCCTGGCGCCCGGAACCGCATTCGGTCCCGGCGGCGAAGCCTTCCTCAGGCTATGCTTCCACCGCCGCCTCGACCAGCTCGAGGAGGCCGCGCACCGGCTGGCGAAGTGGATGAAAAGTGTGTGAGGTTGTTGAGGTCCGCGCCAAGCCGGACAGCTGCGAACCGTTGCACTCCTTGGCCAACGTAACGGCATGGATCCTGGGGTCTGCGCCGCGTCGCTTCGCTCCTTGCTACGCCCTAGGAAGACAAAGGTAGCGGAAGCTCAGCCGCCGGACTTCGGCACCAGCAGCGGAATGATGCGGTCGCTTTCCCTCACCGCCGGCCGGCCCGCAGAACCGTAAGAGATGCCCAAGGCATCCCAGGTCTCGACCAGCGCGTCCTGAAGCGCCGCGATCAGCTGATCCGAATGGAATGGCGTCGGGGTGATGCGCAGCCGTTCGGTGCCGCGCGGCACGGTCGGGTAGTTGATCGGCTGGATGTAGATGCCGTGGACGCCGAGCAGGCGGTCGCTGGCCATCTTGCACAGTTCGGGATCACCGACGAGCAGCGGCACGATGTGGGTAGCGGAGTCCATCACCGGCAGGCCCGCGGCGGTAAGAACCTGCTTCGTCCGCGTCGCCTGGCGCTGCTGCGCGGCGCGTTCGGCCTGTGAGCGCTTGAGATGGCGGATCGACGTGGTCGCCGCGGCGGCAATGGCCGGCGGCAGCGCCGTGGTGAAGATGAAGCCCGGCGCATAGGAGCGCACGGCATCGATCACCGCACTTGTGCCGGTGATATAGCCGCCGAGCGTGCCGAACGCCTTGGCCAGCGTGCCTTCGATGATGTCGATACGGTCGGCCAGCCCTTCGCGCTCGGTGATGCCGCCGCCGCGCGGTCCGTACATGCCGACGGCATGCACCTCGTCGATATAGGTCATGGCGTTGTAGCGCTCGGCAAGTTCGACGATCTGTTTGATCGGCGCGATATCGCCATCCATCGAATAGACGCTCTCGAAGACGATCAGCTTGGCGCGCTCGCGGCCCGCCGCCTGCAGCAGGCTTTCGAGATGCGCAACGTCGTTGTGGCGGAAGATCTTCTTCTCGGCGCCCGAACGCCGCACGCCCTCGATCATCGAGGCGTGGTTCAACTCGTCCGAGACGATCAGGCAGTTGGGCAGCAGCCGCGCAATGGTCGAGATCGAAGCTTCGTTGGAGACGAAGCCGGAGGTAAAGACGAGCGCGGCTTCCTTGTCGTGCAGGTCGGCCAGTTCCAGTTCGAGCTCGACCAGCGGATTGCTGGTGCCGGAGATGTTGCGGGTGCCACCGGCGCCGGATCCCATCTTGCCGGCGGCGTTCTGCATCGCGGCGATGACGTCGGGATGCTGGCCCATGCCGAGATAGTCGTTGGAGCACCAGACGGTGATTTCCTGGGCGCGGCCGTTGGCGCGCCAGATGGCGCGTGGGAAGTTCCCCACGATGCGCTCGAGGTCGGCGAAGATGCGATAGCGGCGCTCGGCGTGGAGCTGGTCGATCGCGTCTTCGAAGAACCGCTGATAGTTCATTTCGGCTTCCAAATTTTTCCGTGGGATCATAATCATTGCCCTATTCGCCGTCTACTTGGCCTTTTTGGTCAAAATGCCACGCCCCAAGCCTGTTCCTAACGGCCACGGATCATGGCCTATTCCCTTGATGTGGATCAATTTTGTTTCAGGACGATGCCATGCGCCGATGAGACTGGTTACCGAAGGCACTGGTGGACATGGACTAATGGCCTGGCGGCAGACTTTCCAGTAAGGCGGGTGTTGAGACAGCTTCCGACAAATCTTGAGCAGCGAGGACACGGATGACGGTTTTGGTGACAGGCGGCGCCGGCTATATCGGCAGCCATATGGTCTGGGAACTGCTGGACGCGGGCGAGAGCGTTGTCGTCCTCGACCGGCTTTCGACCGGCTTCGAATGGGCGGTGGCGCCGGAGGCAAAGCTTGTCGTCGGCGATGTCGCCGACAAGGAGCTGGTCGGCGGGGTCATCCGCGACAATCATGTCGATGCGATCATCCATTTTGCCGGCTCCATCGTGGTTCCCGAATCGGTCGCCGACCCGCTCGGCTATTACGAGAACAACACCTGCAAGACGCGCACGCTGATCGAGACCGCGGTGCGCGAAGGCGTGCCCAATTTCATCTTTTCCTCGACCGCCGCCGTCTATGGCGGCGCCGGGCTGGAGCCGGTGCGCGAGGATGCGCGCCTTGCACCGGAATCGCCCTATGGCCTGTCCAAGCTGATGAGCGAATGGATGCTGCGCGACGCCGCAATCGCCCACGGCTTGCGCTATACGGCGTTGCGCTACTTCAACGTCGCCGGCGCCGATCCGAGGGGCCGCACCGGCCAGTCGACGCCGGGCGCCACGCATCTGATCAAGGTCGCCTGCGAGACGGCGCTCGGCAAGCGGCCCTTCATGGAGGTGTTCGGCACCGACTATCCGACGCCCGACGGCACTTGCATGCGCGACTACATCCATGTCAGCGATCTGGCGGCGGCGCATCGGCTGGCGCTGGAACGGCTGCGCGCCGGGGGACCAAGCCTCGTCGCCAATTGCGGCTACAGCCACGGCTATTCGGTGCTCGAAGTTATCGACAGCGTGCGCCGCGTCTTTGGCCATGATTTCGACGTGCGGATCGGCGAGCGCCGTGCGGGCGACGCGGCGGCGGTGGTCGCCAATTCGGAGCTGGCGCGCCGCGAGCTCGGCTGGACCCCGCAACGCGACGACCTCGACCAGATCGTCGCCGACGCGCTGGCCTGGGAGCGTATCCTGACCGGCAAGAATTCGGCGCGGAGCTGAAGTCCCGGTTTTTTCTCCGTGGGCTCGTAGGTCGAGCGTAGAAGCGCTATTGAAGGAGCTGCGCGGCTGAAACGTGGAGGCGTTTCGGCCGTATCTGATCCTTGGGGGCGGCATGAAGATATTGGTCCTTGGCGCTGGCGTCGTCGGCACGGCGGCGGCCTATTATCTGGCGAGCGACGGCCACGAGGTGACCGTGATCGATCGCCATCCGATGGCGGCGCGCGGCACCAGCCAATCGAATGCCGGTCTGGTGTCACCCGGCGACGCCACCGCCTGGGCCTCGCCCGCTGCGCTGAAGACGTTTTTGCGCGCGCTCTACAACCACGATCTCGGCATCAAGGTGCGGCTGCGCTTCGATCCTTATTTCTTCGCCTGGAGTCTGCGCTTCCTGCGCCAATGCACGCATGCGCGACTGCGCGCCAACACCGACATCAAGCTGCGCCTGGCGCTTTATTCGCGCGACTGCATCAACGCCATCTCGGCCGACACCGGCATTCACTATGACGAGCGCAAGAAGGGCATTCTCTATTTCTTCCGCTCGCAGCAGAGTTTTGATACCGGCACCGACAATTACCGCTATCTCGCCGAGCACGGTCTGCCGATCGAGATCGTCGGCCGCGAGCGGCTGGTCGAGATCGAGCCCGGCCTTGCCGGCGCCAGGGACAGAATAGCCGGCGGCGTCTATTCGCCGATCGACCAGACCGGCGACTCCAGCCAATTCACCCGAAACCTCGCTGCCTATGCCGCCGAGAAACTCGGCGTCCAGTTCCTCTACGGCACGACGGTCGAAGGCCTCGACATCGAAGGCGATCGGGTGCGCGCGGTGATGACCTCGGCCGGCCCGATAACAGCCGACGCCGTGGTCATCTCGATGGGGCCGGAGAGTGGCCTGCTCGGCCGCCGCTACGGCATCGACCTGCCTGTCTATCCGGTCAAGGGCTACACCGCGACCGTGCCGCTGGAGGACGAGGGCAAAGGGCCGACCATGGGCGGCGCCGACGAGGATCAGCTTATCGGCTATTCCAGGCTCGGCAACCGGCTGCGGCTTGCTTCGACCGCCGAGTTCACCGGCTTCGATCGCAGCCACAAGCCGAGCGATTTCGCCGCCATGTTCAGGACCGGCAAGGAGCTTTTCCCAGGCGCCTTCGACGAGAACAAGGCCGAGCTCTGGGCCGGCTTGCGGCCGATGATGCCGAACTCGGTGCCGGTCATCGGCCGGGCGCGCTACAGCAATCTCTATCTCGACACCGGCCACGGCCATGTCGGCTGGACCATGGCCTGCGGCTCGGGAAAATTCCTTGCCGATGTGGTCGCCGGCCGCAAGCCGGAGATCGACCCGCAAGGGCTGGTCTATGTCAATTGAGGGAGAATTAATCGTCGTGTCGGCACCGGGAAGATAAATCGCGTCTAATACCGTGCACAAATTCTGAGTAGAAAAATGTCGGGACCGCAAGTCGCCATCGACCTTGGCCGCATCGAGCGCAATGCGCGCACGATCGTCGACCGCTGCGCCCTGTCCGGCATCAGGGTCTTCGGCGTTACCAAGGGCACCTGCGGCATGCCGCAGGTGGCGCGCGCCATGCTGCGCGGCGGCGTCGCCGGCATCGCCGAATCGCGCTTCGAAAACATCCGCCGGCTGCGCGACAGCGGCATCACCGCCCCGATCATGCTGCTGCGCAGTCCGCCGATGGCACGCATCGAGGAGGTTGTGCGCACCGTCGACATCAGCCTGCAATCCGAACTCGCCACCATCCGCGAACTATCGCGCATCGCCGAGCGTATGGACCGCGTCCACGACATCATGCTGATGATCGATCTTGGCGACCTCAGGGAAGGCATCTGGCCGAACGACCTCATTCCGACGGTCGAACAGATACTGGCGCTCAGCGGCGTGCGCATCGCAGGCATTGGCACCAATCTCGGCTGCTTCGGCGCCATCATGCCGACGCAGGAAAATCTCGGACAGCTCGTCGCCCATGCCTACAAGACCGAGCGCCTGTCCGGCGCACGGCTCGACTGGATCTCGGGCGGCGCGTCATCGTCGCTGACGCTGCTGCTCGAAGGCAGGCTGCCCGCCGGCATCAACAATCTGCGGGTTGGCGAGGCGATCCTGCAGGGTGGCGTCGAAACCTTCCGCGAGACGCCGTGGGCCGAACTCGAACCCGATGCCTGCCGGCTGACCAGCGACATCATCGAGGTCAAGCTGAAGCCGTCGCGGCCGATCGGCCAATCCGGCTACGACGCTTTCGGCAACCAGCCGGTGTTTGCCGACGATGGCGACCGGTTGCGCGCCATCGCCAATATCGGCCGCGAGGATGTCTTGATCGAAGGTTTGACGCCGATTGCCAAGGGCGTGCGGGTGCTCGGCGCCTCCAGCGACCATCTGCTTCTCGACGTGACCGATGCCGAGCCGCCACCCGCCGTCGGCGATCGTGTCGCCTTCCGCATGAGCTATGGCGCCATGCTGCTGGCAATGACCTCGGAATATGTCGAAAAGGCGCCAATGCACGATGTCGAGGATTTCTCCGGCCGCAAGATGGTGTCGATATCTGCCGAACCGGCGGCGGCCGGCATCCTGGCCAGGGAGGCGACCGGCGCCCGGCTGGAGGCGATGAATTTCGATGTCGTCGAACTGGCCGATATCGAGCGGCCGCCGTCCGGCCTGGTCCGGCTCACCGCCGGCAGCGACCGGCGCATCGCCCACAACGCGCTGACGGCGACCGCGCGGGCGACGCACTCGTTTGGCCTGATCTGGATCGATTCCATCGCCGCGCTGATGCCCGAGGACGAAGACGGCATTGACCTGCCGGAAGCTTCGGTGCTGGCGCGGGCGCTCGGCCTCGATCACAAGCCCGGCGCGCTGCAGCCACAACTGTCGCCGGAAAACGTCGTCATTGTCGGTTTGCGCCATGCAGATCCGGCCGAGGCCCGGGTGCTGAAGGATTCGCGCGTCTGCGCCTTCACCATGACCGACATCGACGCCATGGGCATGCGCGACGTGATGCACGAGGCGATCCGCATCGCCTCCTCCGGCACGCAAGGCTTTCATGTCAGCTATTCGCCTGAGGTGACCGAATTCGCCGGCTGGGCGGCAGGCTCCGGCGGCATTACGGTGCGCGAAACGCATCAAGCCATGGAGGCGATCGCGTTGTCCGGCGGGCTGTTGTCGATGGACGTTTCCGGCCTGACATCAGGTCTGGAACCGCGATTGGCGGCGGAAACGGTCAATTTCGTCATGTCGGCGTTTGGCAAGCGGATTTTGTGATCAGCCCTGTGCGTCGACCGCCGCGCGCCATGAACGTGCATAATCCGCCCAGGCCGGGTCGACCGGCGGTTCGAACGTTTCGCCGGGGCCTTGTACCGTTCCTTGGTCCGACGCCAACAGGGCGGCGCCGATGCTGGTGCCGGTTGCGGCCTCCGACGCGATGACGGCACGTGCGGTGGCTGCAGCGAGCATGCACGTGAAAAGCCGGTTGCGGGCGAACGGCCCCTCGACGGTCGTCGGGCCGCCGGCGTCGATCAGGTCGAGGCAGGTCGCGGTCATCAGCGCCAGGTAGAAAGAGATGGCGGCAAAGCGCTGGCCGCCATTGATGCCGTCGGCGTCGAGCCATGCTGCTCTGTGGTGCGGGAACGGCCCCGAACCCTGTTGGGTCGAAGGCAGCAGGGACGTCTTCCGCGCGAGCACTGTGGCTATGTCCGCTTCGGTCCAGTCATCCGATTGGCCTTCCGTCAGCAGCGAAAACTCACGGCCGCCCATGAAACGCGCCGACGGCACCGGATTACCGAGCGCGTTGACGTTGACGAGCGTGTCGCGCGCCGGGTCGAGCGTGACCTTGTTGCCACCAACCGCCATCGACACCACCCAGGTGCCGGTCGAGACGACCGAGAAAGGCGGCGTGTCGGACAGGAGATGCGGCAGCAGCGAGGCGTTGGAATCGTGCAAGCCGCAAAACACCGGCGTTTGCGGATCAAGCCCGGTCCGTATCGCAAGCGCGGGCAGGACCGGGCCGAGGCGATCCTTCGCCGGCCGCATCGGCGCCATCAGACGGCGCCATTGCATCTTGTCGACCAGCGACGAAAAATCCGCCTTCCACGGGTTCCACAGATCGGTGTGGCAGCCAAGCGAAGTCACTTCGTTGGCGGCGACGCCGGTCAGGCGCAACGCCCAGTATTGCGGGTACATCAGCATCGCGGCGGCCTTGGCGAACTCCGCCGGGAAGCGCTTCTGTTGCCAGAACAGCTGCGCGCCGAGATTGAGGCCGACCGGCAGGCGCGGCGTGCCCGTCTCGGCGAAGGCCGGACGGTTCGTGTCATAGTCCTCGGCAAGGGTGTCGGGCCCGGCAAATTCATAGTCGAGCACCGGCAACGCCAACTCGCCGGCAGTGTCCACCAGCACGCCCGTCGCGCCATGGGTGGTGATCGATATCGCGCCGATGCGCTGTTCGCGATTGATCTCGGCGAGGCTGTCGAGGATGAACGACCACAGAAGCTCGACATCGTGGTGCGGGTAGGGACCGTCAAGGACAGGCGCGTTGGCCATGCGGCGCAGCGCAACTTCGCGCAGATCGGCGAGATCGACCAGCGCCACCTTGGCGTTGGTCTTGCCGATATCGATGACGGCGACGTGGCGGGTCATTCCATATGGAACATTGTTTCCAGCGGCACCGCCACCGGCTCGTTATCAGGCCTGGTCTCCATGATGTCGGCCATTTCAGCCCACCAGCGCTGCATCACCTTGTGCTGCGGCAATTCGTCCATGCCGTGGCCGTCGCGCCGCCACAGCACGCCGAACAGTATGTTTGTCTCTTCGTCGAGATGGATCGAATAGTCGGAAACGCCGGCCTGTTTCAGCAGTGCGACCAGCGACGGCCAGATGTCGTCATGACGCCTTTTGTATTCGGCCTTCATGCCGGGATTGAGCTTCATCTTGAACGCGTATTTCTCGGCCATCAGGTAAAACGCTCCCGCCGCACCCGCCGCCAGACGATGGGCAGCGCGATGACGATGATCAGCAGCAGGCCGATGAAGATCGACATGACGATGCCCGGCACATTGAGCAGCCCCAGGCCGAAAGTCACCAGCCCCATGATGAAGGCGGCGAGCACCACGCCCAAAATGCTGCCGGCGCCGCCCAGGATGCTGACGCCACCCAGCACCACCATGGTGATGACTTCCAATTCATAGCCTTGCGCGATCGATGGCCGGGTCGAGCCGAGCCGCGAGGTGATCAGCACCGAGGCGATGCCCGCCATCAGCCCGGTCAGGCAGAACAGGATGAACTTGATGCGGCCGACGCGCACGCCGGAAAACTGTGCCGCGACCGGGTTGTTGCCGATGGCGAAGACGCGGCGGCCGAAGCTGGTCCGGTGCAGAAGGAACCAGTAGATGACCGCCGCGACGAGGAACAGCGTCAGCTCGAACGACACCACCCACCAGACATAGCCCTGGCCGAAGAAGGCGAAGCCGGAGGGATAGCCTTTGTAGGCCTGGTCGCCGAGGACGATGAAGGCGATGCCGCGAAACAGGCTCATCGTGCCGATGGTGACGACGATCGACGGCAGGCCGAGCCTGGTGACGAGCAGCCCGTTGAAGGCGCCGCAGCCGAGCCCGACCAGGATGCCGATCGCCACCAGCACCGGCGTGCCGGCGCCGGCCTGCACCGCCATGCCCATCATCGTCGAGGCCAGTGCAATGATGGCGGCGACCGACAGGTCGATCTCTCCGGAAATGATCAGCAGCGCCATGGCGAGCGCGATCAGCGCCTTCTCGGTGAAGTTGAAGGTCAGGTCCGACAGCGACCACGCGTCGAGGAAATAGGGCGAGGCGAAGCTGTTGACGGCAAAGATGGCGACCGCCACCGCGACCAGCAGCGCCTCCCACGAGAAGATCGCCGAGTTGAGCGGCGTGTCGAGCCGGTCGGGAATGTGGCGCGGGGCTGGGGTGTCGGTCATGCCGCTTCCGCCTTCTTGAGAATAATGCGGCCTTGCCGGCGTTCGCCGCGCGCGTTGAGCACCACGGCCAGGATGATGGCGCTGCCCGAAATCGCCATCTGCCAGAACGGCGAGATGTTGATGACCGGCAGCGCGTTGGAGATGATGCCGAGGAACAGCGCGCCGAGCACCGCTCCGCCCCCCGAGCCGATGCCGCCGGCGATCGAGATGCCGCCGATGACGCAGGCGGCGATGATGTTGAGCTCGTAGCCATTGGCGACCTCGACCGAGGCGATGACATAGCGCGAGATCCAGAGATAGCCGCACAGACCGGCGGCCATCCCCGAGATGCAGAAGACAATGAACTTGGTGCGGCCGACATCGATGCCGGCGTAGATCGATGCTGTCGGATTGACGCCGATGGCATAGATCGAGCGGCCGAGCGCGGTGCGCGTCATCAACAGGAAGAACAAGGCGATGACCAGTATGGCGATCCACGACAGCACTGGAATGCCGAGAAAGGCCGCGCGCTGCAGGCCGATGAAATCAGGGCTCATCTGATCGGCATTGACCCAGGCGCCGCCTGAAATGACGAAGGTGGCGCCGCGATAGATGGTGAGCGTGCCGAGCGTCACCACGATCGAGGGCATGTTCAGCCGCCATACCAGCAGGCCGTTGATCGCGCCGAGCACCAGGCCGACCAGAAGTGCGATGACGATCAGCAGCGGGATCGGGATTGCCGGATGCGCTGCGTTCAGCATCGCCACCACCATGCCGGTGAAGCACAGGTTGGACGCCATCGACAGGTCGATCGAGCGGGTCAGGATCACCACCATCTGCCCCAGCGCCAGGATCATCAGGATCGAGGTGTCGTTGAACACCTGGCGCAGATTGGCCGGATTGGCAAAACCCGGAAAGCGCATCGAGATCAGCCCGATCAGCACGACGATTGCCGCGAGCAGCCAGACTTCGCGATACTTCAGAAAAGCCTTCATGCTGCGATCCCTGCTGCCGTCTTGACCAGCGTCTCGGCGTCGAGCTTCTTGTTGTCATAGATCGAGGCGATGCGGCCCTCGCGCATGACCACGACCCGGTCGGACATGCCAAGGATCTCGGGCAGTTCGGACGACACCATGATCACCGACAACCCTTGAGCGACCAGCTCGGCCATGAAGCCGTGCACGGCGGCCTTCGAGCCGATGTCGATGCCTTTGGTAGGCTCGTCGAGGATGATCACCTTGGGCGCGGTCGCCAGCCATTTGGCGATGACGATCTTCTGCTGGTTGCCACCCGACAGCGTGCCGACATCCTGGCTGAGCGAGGCGGCGCGCAGGTCGAGCCGCTCGGTGTAGGCACGGGCCAGCGCGAACTCTTCCGCCAGTTGCAACACACCTGACTTGGACGTTCGCTTGAGCGAGGGCAGCGAGATATTCTGGAAGATAGGCAGGCCGATCACCACGCCTTGCTTGCCGCGTTCTTCCGGCACGTAGACGATACCGGCATCGATCGAATCCGCCGCCGATTTCGGGGCGATCGAGTTGCCTTCCAGCGTGATGGTGCCGCTGCTGGTGCGGGTGATGCCTGATATCGCCTGCATCACCTCGCTGCGGCCGGCGCCGACAAGGCCGTAGAAGCCGAGGATTTCGCCCCTGTGCAGCTCGAAGCCGATGTCGTCGAACTCGGTCGGATGCGACAGGCCGGAGACGGCAAGCACCGGCGCGCCGATCTCGGCCTTGCGCTGCGGAAAGATGTGATCGACGGCGCGGCCGACCATCATGCGCACGATCTGGCTCTGGCCGGCATCCCTGATCAGGCCTTCGCCGACCATCTCACCGTCGCGGAACACCGTATAACGATCGGCGATGCGGTAGATTTCGTCGAACTTGTGGCTGATGAACAGGATCGCCTTGCCTTCGCTCTTCAGGAACTCGACCAGCAAAAACAGCTCCTCGATCTCCTTCAGCGACAGCGCTGCGGTCGGCTCGTCCATGATAACGATCTGGGCATCGATCGACATGGCGCGGGCGACCGCGACGAGGTGCTTGTTGGCGATGCCGAGATCCTTCAGCCGCGCATCGGCGTCGATGTGGCCGGCGCCCATGGTGTTCAGTACTTCACGGGCATTCTTGCGCATGGTGCGCCAGTCGATGGTGCCGAAGCGCGATCGCGGCGCATGGCCGAGAAAGATGTTTTCGGCCACCGTCAGGTCGTCGAACAGCACGGTTTCCTGGTGGATGGCGGTGATGCCGTGCCCGAAGGCGGCATGCGCGCTGGGCAAGGTGACGGCCTGGCCATCGATACTGATCGTGCCTGTGTCAGGCTGGTAGATGCCTGTCATGATCTTGACCAGCGTCGACTTGCCGGCGCCGTTCTCGCCGATCAGCGCGGTTACCTGGCCGGGGTAGAGCGACAGGCTGACGTCGTGCAGCGCGCGCACGCCGGGAAAACTCTTCGAGATGCCGGCCAGGGTCAGGCGCGGAGCCGCAGCCAAAGGCTGCTCGGTGGTCGGGTCGAGTTGGGCTGTCGTGTCCATGGTCGTATCAAGCCCTGAAGCAAGGTTCGTTTGAAGGCGCGGCGGAACCTGAGCCCCGCCGCGCCGGCTTGAAGCGCTCCAGGATCAATAGATCTTGGAGAACTCTTCGATGTTCGACTTGTCGAACTTGAAGGGCGGAGCCATCGCGGCCGAGTTGGTGTCGTCGAGGGTGACTTTGCCGACGCGGCCGATCGACAGCGTCGCACCCGGCTTGGCTTCTTCCTTCTTCACCGCCAGATCATGGGCGAGGTAGACGGCCGAGTAGCCGAGATCGATCGGGTTCCACAGCGCAACCGCCTGGCTGGCGCCGTTGTCGATGAACTTCTTGAACTCCGACGGCAGCGCCAGGCCGGTGACGTTGACCTTGCCGATCAGGCCTTGGTCGGTCACCACCTGGGCGGCGGCGACGACGCCGACGGTGGTCGGTGCGATGATTGCCTTGAGGTTCGGATAGGATTTCAGCAGGCCCTTGGCCTCGTCCGTGCTCTTGGCCGAGTCGTCGTCGCCATAGACGGTAGCGACGAGATTGATCTTGGGGAATTTCTCCGGCAGCACCTTTTTGGCCGCTTCGATCCAGGCGTTCTGGTTGGTCGCAGTCGACGAAGCCGACAGGATGGCGACATCGCCGCCTTCCGGCAGATAGTCGGCGGCAAGCTTGATGATGGTCTCGCCGATCAGGTTGGTGTCCGACGGGTTGAGGTGGAGCTGGCGGCCTTCCGGAGCGACGCCGGAATCCCACGAGATGACGGTGATGCCGCGATCCATCGCCTTCTTCAGCGCCGGCACCAGCGCGTCGGCGTCATTGGCCGAAATGGCGATCGCGTCGACTTTTTGGGCGATCAGCGAATTGATCACCTCGATCTGCGCTTCGGCGGTCGCCTTTGTCGGGCCGGTGTAGATGATGTCGACATCTCCGAGTTCCTTGGCCGCCTCTTCGGCGCCCTTGTTGGCGGCATCGAAGAAGCCGTTGCCGAGCGACTTCACAACCAGCGCGATCTTGACGTTCTCGGCATAGGCCGCATTCACGAACATGGCGGCCGACAACGCCGCCGTGACCATCAATTTCTTCAAGAAGCTCATTCGAATATCCTCCCTTGAGCGTTGCATTCCATCACCGCTGCGGTCGTCTCAGGCCTGCAGCGAAGATTCTTCCTTGTTGCCTAGCGTTGTGCGGGCGACGACCAGCGTCACACCGGCGGCCTCCAACATCTTGGCCTCGCGATCCTCGATGCCGTCGTCGGTGATGACCGTGGCAATGCGCGACAGGCCGCACAGGATCAGGCTCGAGCGTTTGCGGAATTTTGACGAGTCGACCAGCACCACCAGTTCGTCGGCCTGATCGATCAGTTTCTGCTCGGCCTGGATCAGCAGCGGATCGCCTTCCATCAGGCCGAGTGGCCCGAGCCCTTGCGCCCCCATGAACATGCGGCGCGCATAGAAATTGCGCGTCACGTCATTGTCGAAGGGCGACAGGATGATGTTCTGCTCGCGGTAGATGGTGCCGCCCGACAGCATCACCGTGTTCTTGGAGTGCTTGAGCAGGTGCTCGGCGATCGGGAAGGAGTTGGTGAAGATCGGCATGCGGCGACCGGTCAGGAAATGCACCATCTGGAAGGTGGTGGTGCCGCCATTGATGATGATCGGCTCGCCGTCCTTGCACAGTTCTACGGCGTCCCGCGCGATCGCCCGCTTCTGCGCAGCGTTGATCGTCTCGTTGACGGAAAAAGGCCGGCCGGCAAGGCCGATGAATTGCGGCGGGGTGATCGCCTCGGCGCCGCCACGCACCCGGCGCAGGCGCTTTTGCACATGCAGTGCGGCGATGTCGCGCCGGATCGTCGCCTCGGATGAATCCGTCAGGTCGACCATCTCCTGCACCGTCACCACAGGCTTTTCCTGGACGGCGGACAAAATGATCCTGTGGCGCTCTTTCTCGTGCATGGTTCCTCCCTGCTTCAGCATCTAGGCACCCAAAACGCGCAGTGTCAATCATTTCCGATCATATAATTCCATTGTGCAGTGCAATATGATCAATCTTGATCGTTTGTGATTGACAATGCCGCTGCTTCCGTGGACATTCGACCGAAGCTGACCCGCTATGCGGTCGCAATTGACCGCACCGTTTGCGCGTCTCACGTCACGGGAGGATTACCTATGCTTGACAAGCGCTCCGGCACGCGCCTCGCCAATCTTTGGGATGAGGCGACAGCCCTGGGAATGAGCGAGCCGGAACGTCTCGTCTATCGCTCGAATGTTCTTGGCTCCGACAAGCGCGTCACCAACTATGGCGGCGGCAACACCTCTTCCAAGATCTGGCAAAAGGATCCGCTCACCGGCGAAAGCGTGGAAGTGCTGTGGGTGAAGGGATCCGGCGGCGACAGCGCCTCGATTAAAACAGACGGTTTCGCCACCCTCTACATGGACAAGTTGCGCGCGCTGAAGGGTCTCTATCGCGGCCTCGAGCATGAGGACGAGATGGTCGCCTATCTGCCCCATTGCACCTTCAATCTTAACCCACGCGCGGCCTCGATCGACACGCCGCTGCACGCCTTCGTGCCGAAGCCGCATGTCGACCACATGCATCCCGACGCCATCATCGCGATTGCCGCCGCCAAGGATTCGCAGGCGCTGACCAGGGAGATCTTCGGTGACGCGATCGGCTGGCTGCCATGGAAGCGTCCGGGCTTCGAGCTCGGCCTGTGGCTGGAAAAATTCTGCTCCGAAAACCCTGAGGCCAAGGGCGTTGTGCTGGCAAGCCATGGCCTGTTCACCTGGGGCGACACTCCAAAGGAATGCTACGAGACGACGATCTCGGTGATCAACCAGGCGATCGACTGGTTCGAGCGCAAGTCTGAAGGCAAGCCGATCTTCGGCGGCGAAGTCGTCAAATCGCTCGACGCGCCGGCGCGTCGTGCCGTGGCGGCAAGGCTGATGCCGAGGATCCGCGGCCTGATCTCGGAGAAAAGCCACAAGCTCGGCCATTTCGACGATTCGCCGGCCGTGCTCGAATTCGTCAATTCGAAGGATTTGCGCCCGCTGGCGGCGCTCGGCACCTCCTGCCCGGATCATTTCCTGCGCACCAAGATCCGGCCGCTGGTCATCGAATTCGATCCCAAAAATCCCGATGTCGACGCCGTCATCGCCCGTCTCGCCGACGATGTGGCCGAGTATCGCGTTGGCTACCAGGCCTATTATAACAGGTGCAAGCATGCGGATTCGCCGCCGGTGCGTGATCCGAACGCCGTGGTCTATCTGATGCCCGGCGTCGGCATGTTCACCTTCGCCGGCGACAAGGCGACGGCGCGCATTTCGGGCGAATTCTACGTCAATGCCATCAATGTCATGCGCGGTGCCTCGACAGTGTCGACCTATGTCGGCCTGCCCGAGCAGGAAGCCTTCGACATCGAATACTGGCTGCTCGAAGAGGCGAAGCTGCAGCGCCTGCCAAAGCCGAAAGCGCTTGCCGGCCAGATCGCGCTGGTCACCGGCGGCGCCGGCGGCATCGGCCGGGCGACGGCCAACCGGCTGCTGCGCGAGGGCGCCTGCGTCGTGCTGGCCGACATCGACGAGACCGCCCTTGCCAGCGCCAATGACGAATTGGCCAAGGCCCATGGCAAGGATTTCGTGCGGCCGGTGGTGATCGACGTCACGTCAGAGGACCAGGTGATCTCCGGTTTCGCCGAGACGGCTGTCGAGTTCGGCGGCATCGACATCCTGGTGTCGAATGCCGGCCTGGCAACCTCGGCGCCGATCGAGGAGACGACGCTGGCGCTGTGGAACAAGAACATGGACATCTTGTCGACCGGCTATTTCCTCGCGTCGCGCGAAGCATTCCGGCTGTTTCGGGCGCAGAAGATCGGCGGCAATGTCGTCTTCGTCGCCTCCAAGAACGGGCTTGCCGCATCGCCCAATGCCGCCGCCTATTGCACGGCCAAGGCCGCCGAAATCCATCTGGCGCGCTGCCTGGCGCTGGAAGGCGCGGAGGCCCAGATCAGGGTCAATGTCGTCAATCCCGACGCCGTGCTGCGCGGCTCGAAGATCTGGACCGGCGAGTGGAAGGAACAGCGCGCCGCCGCCTACAAGATGTCGACTGACGACCTTGAGGAACACTACCGCTCACGCTCGATGCTGAAGCGTTCGGTGTTCCCCGAAGACATCGCCGAGGCGATCTATTTCTTCGCCTCCGACATGTCGGCCAAGTCGACCGGCAATATCGTCAATGTCGACGCCGGCAACGCCCAGAGTTTTACGCGCTAGGCGATCATTTTTTGAGGGTGGCGCTGCCCCTCACCCTTACCCTCTCCCCGCGAACAACGGGGAGAGGGGGTCGCCAATGCCGGACACGCTTGTCCTTCTCCCGTCGCTATACGGGGAGAAGGTGCCGGCAGGCGGATGAGGGGCAGCGCCAACCGAACGCATTTGGGAGGAAGCACCATGTCCGAAACCATCATCTCCGCTGACATCGTCGACAAGGACAATCTCGCGCGCGCGGCCGGGCTCAAGCGCGATTACGATGCGCTCGGCGAACGCCTCGACCGCCGCGGCATCGCCGTCGACGCCATCCGCGACAAGGTCGAAAAATTCGCCGTGGCGATCCCGTCCTGGGGCGTCGGCACCGGTGGCACCCGCTTTGCCCGCTTTCCCGGCGCCGGCGAGCCGCGCGATATCTTCGACAAGATCGAGGACTGCGCCGTCATCCGGCAGTTGACGCAGGCGACACCCACCGTCTCGCTGCACATTCCGTGGGACACGGCCGACCCGAACCGGCTGAAACAGGCGGCCTCGCGCTTCGGCCTTGGCTTCGACGCCATGAACTCCAATACCTTCTCCGACGCCAGTGATCAAAAACTGTCCTACAAGTTCGGCTCGCTGTCGCATGCCGACGCCGGCACCCGCCGGCAGGCGGTCGAGCACAATCTCGAATGCATCGAGATCGGCAAGAAGCTGGGCTCCAAGGCGCTGACGGTGTGGATCGGCGACGGCTCGAATTTCCCCGGCCAAGTCAATTTCGCAAAGGCGTTCGAGCGCTATCTCGACGCAATGAAGGAGATCTACGCCAAGCTGCCGGACGACTGGAAGCTGTTCACCGAGCACAAAATGTACGAGCCGGCCTTCTATTCGACGGTCGTGCAGGATTGGGGCACCAACTACATCATCGCCAAAGAGCTCGGCGACAAGGCCTTTTGCCTGGTCGACCTCGGCCATCATGCGCCCAACGTCAATATCGAGATGATCGTGTCGCGGCTGATCCAGTTCAAGAAACTCGGCGGCTTCCATTTCAACGATTCGAAATATGGCGACGACGATCTCGATGCCGGCTCGATCGATCCCTACCGGCTGTTCCTCGTCTTCAACGAACTGGTCGATGCCGAGCTTGCCGGTGCCGAAGATTTTGATCCGGCTCACATGCTCGACCAGAGCCACAATGTCACCGACCCGATCGAAAGCCTGATGTTGTCGGCGGTCGAGGTGCAGCGCGCCTATGCGCAGGCGCTGCTGGTCGATCGCCAGGCGCTGGAAGGCTATCAGGATGCCAACGACGCGCTGATGGCGACGCAGACGCTGAAAGCCGCCTATCGCACCGATGTCGAGCCGATCCTCGCCATGGCGCGGCTGAACACGGGCGGCGCCATCGATCCGGTCGCCACCTATCGCGCCGCCGGCTACCGAGCCAAGGTCGCGGCGGAACGGCCGGCGGTTGCCGGCGGCGGCGGTGGGATTGTTTGATGTCGGCCTGAAACAAAAAACCCGCCTGAGGCGGGTTGCGGCGCGATGCGAGAGAGGCGTCGGCTAATTTCGAAAGCCTTCGCTTGTCATCAGCCTACCTAAGCTGCGACGCAACTGCCAAATCTCCGCCATCTGCGATTAGCTACAAGCCAACACGCCTTCGTCATCCTAGGGCGGAGCAGGAGCGAAGCGACGTCGCGGAGACCCTAGGATCCATGCCGTTACATCAGCCAAAGATCGCAACGGTGGTTACGAACCGAACCGGCGCAGGCGTGCAAGCCCGCCGAAATCTTCTTTATTGTCAGTAGACTCAACCGCTCCAAACGGCTTTTCTAGGCGCATCCCACGCCCCGGAGAACGGCCATGCACCGCCGCACCCTAATCGCACTCAGTCTTTCCCTCACCTTGACCTTTGCGCCGCTGGCGGCCGCATTGGCCGCCTCGCCGCAGCCGGCGAAGGGCGAGCATGGCATGGTGGTGACCGCCCAGCATCTGGCGTCTGAAGTCGGCGTCGAGGTGCTGAAGAAGGGCGGCAACGCCGTCGATGCCGCGGTCGCCGTCGGCTACGCACTGGCTGTGGTCTATCCAAACGCCGGCAATATCGGCGGTGGCGGCTTCATGACCATCCGCTTCACGGACGGCCGCTCGACGTTCCTCGATTTCCGCGAGCGCGCGCCGCTCGCCTCGACGAAAACCATGTATCTCGACAAGGACGGCAAGCCGGTGAAAGGCGCCAGCCTCGACGGCTATCTCGCTGTCGGCGTGCCGGGCTCGGTGGCAGGTTTCGAGACCGCACGGGAAAAATACGGCACGCTGACGCGGCAGGACTTGATGGCGCCGGCCATCCGCTATGCCAGGGATGGTTTTGTGCTGGAGCAGGGTGATGTCGCCTCGCTCGAAGGCGGCGCCGCGCGGCTGGCCAAGGACCCGGCCGCGGCCGCCATCTTCCTGAAGCCTGACGGCAAGCCCTATGCCGTCGGCGAGCGCCTTGTCCAGGCCGATCTCGCCGCCTCGCTCTCGGCCATCTCGGAACGAGGTCGTGATGCCTTCTACAAAGGACCGATCGCCGACGGCATCGTCAAGGCGAGCGCGCAGAAGGGCGGCATTCTGGCCAAGGCGGATTTCGAGACCTACGCGGTCCGCGAACTCGAGCCGGTGACCTGCGATTACCGCGGCTATGAGATCACCTCCTCGCCGCCGCCGAGCTCGGGCGGCGTCATCATCTGCGAGATCCTCAACGTGTTGGAATTCTATCCGCTGTCCTATCTCGGCGCGGGTTCTGCCGAAACCGTCAAAGTCATGGTCGAGGCGATGCGCCATGCCTATGTCGACCGCAATTCGGCGCTCGGCGATCCCGACTTCGTCGACAATCCGGTCGAAAAGCTGCTCGACAAGAACTATGCGAAAGAAATCCGCGAAAAGATCGATCCGTACCGGGCCGGCGTGTCGCAGGATCTGATGCCGAAGGGTTTTGGCGAGAGCCAGGAGACGACGCATTATTCGATCGTCGACAATGATGGCAACGCCGTCGCGGTGACCTATACGCTGAACGGCTCGTTCGGCGCCGCCGTCGTCGCCGACGGCACCGGCATCCTGCTCAACAACGAGATGGACGATTTCACCCAGAAACCGGGCGTGCCCAATCTCTACGGCCTCGTCCAGGGCGAGGCCAATGCGATCGCCCCGAGGAAGACGCCGCTGTCGTCGATGAGCCCGACCATCGTCGCCAAGGACGGCAAGCCGTTCATGGTTATCGGCAGCCCCGGCGGATCGCGCATCATCACCATCACGCTGGCAGCGATCGTCAACGTCGTCGACCACGGCATGAACATCCAGGAGGCGATCGACGCGCCGCGAATCCATCACCAATGGCTGCCCGACACGGTCTATGTCGAACCGTTCGGCCTGTCGCCCGATACCGAAAAACTGCTTGCCGGGATGGGCTACCACCTCGATGTCGCCGATGCGACCTGGGGTCAGGCGGCCGGTATCCTGGTCGGCGGCAAGAGCCTGGCCGAGATCGAAAAGGGCGGCGGCGCCCGCTACAATGGCGCCATCGACAGCCGCGCCGCGTCCGGCGAGGCGATTGGATATTAGATTCGTGCGCCCCGGGTCTGTTGAGATTCAGGTCAGGCCGCGCCGGGCCCGTCAGATGACCAGCGTTATGGTGGACGCAATCAGCATCACCGCTGCGATGCCGACGAACAAGGCATAGATACGCGGCCGATCGAGCAGCAGCGCATTTCCCGATATCCACGCCGCGGTGGCGCCGCCAAGTGCGTACAGGAAGCCGTTACGGTGCCCCAGGGCAAGGTTTGCGGCCATCAAGCCGCCAATGATGAGGGCGCCGAACACGATGATCACGGCGACAGCGTATTTCTCGAAATCGTTGCTGGCCACACCCGGACCCATCACGTTCAACGTCGTCAGGTCGTCCGGGTCGAAGGGGCTGGCCGACCCATATTCGTCTTGTCCGGCAGGCTCGTGCATCATTCATTCTCCTTGAAGCGGCAACAAATCATCAAGCCTTGCCGAGTGCAACCGGATCGCGACGCGTTCAATGCCATCGGCACGGTCTTCAACACTTTCTGGCCGCGGCTTGCTACCGTCTTTTTGGATTTAATGCATGTCGCGCACAAGCATGCCCTTGGGCCTGACCCGAGGGTGTGCAGCGGTTTTGCGGTAACGACATGCAAAAAAACAACAACCTGAAGCGCGTCGCCGGTCAAACGCGACGCGCTTCAGGTCGGATCGTGCTGCCGTTCCAGGCGATCTGTCGCACTGGAATCGCCAGTCAGGGCGTTTTGACATGAAAGGCCGCCGCTCTGGAGCAGAACCGCGGTCCTGGCTTCAGCCTGACCGCGCGTGAAGTTGCCGGTGGCCAAGATTGGGCCGGCGGCGAAGATTGGGTTGGTGGTGAAGAGTGGCCGGCGCCACTTTGGGGGGGCGTTGGGGTAGATTGCCTGATGGGCGCCGGCCAAGCGGAAATCAGGTCCGCCGCGAGCAAACATAGCAAGGAATGGCGCGGTATGGCAGTGGTGTGATCGCGGAAGATGGTTCGCGCTTTCCCGGTGCGGTGTCCCATTATCGGTCAACCCGTCTGGCACCTGAATTGCACAGTAACCAATGCCGGGGCAACGGCCCGGAAGTCGTTCCCGAATATCGGGCCTCGCCGCTTCGCAAATGGAGCGGCGGGCCTTTTTGGCTAGAGCATCGGCCCCGAACGTGGCTACCGGTTGCGGCAGCGTTTCGCAGCCCGCCGAAATTTGTCAGGCGGCGGGAGCCGGCGGCAGTTCGAACAGATGGGCGCCATTCTCCTGGCCGCGCTCGACATAGCCGATTATCCGGAACCATTTTGCGACGTCCGGTCTCTGGAGCCAGCTGCGCGAGTGAATGGGGAGGTTGCCTGCAAGCGCCTGGATATGGCGAATGTGCCGCTTGCAGAAGCGAACGGTCGCGGCGCTGAAGAAATCTTCCTGCGCGGCGAACAGCGTATCGGCAGCGTCGCTATTCTCGTGCCAGGCGATGAGCGCTACGGTTTTTTCGCCCTGCACGAGCGCATGAGCACGGCCTTCCTTCAAGTTCATCATCAGATTGTCGTAGGCGATCTTGCTGTCCTTGCCGGCCGCGACGTACTCGTCCGATATCCGCTTGGACAGATCACGGAAAACACTTTCCAGATCTCCAACCGTTGCTGCGCGTGCTCTCATTTCGCCTCCTGGAGCCCCAGCGGGCAGTTTGCCCTAAGGATAGGGGATCACCAAGCAAATCAAATCCGTCATTCGCCCAATGCGAGCAAACAGTTTCGGCAGTGCCGGCCCTGTCGGGCGCGGGAAAAATGATTGGAGGTCGCCGAGAACCGCTACGCAACCTGCCGCAACACGGCGACCTGAATTCCCCCAACCGATTTCAGCCAAGCGGGCGTCATGCGCAACTTGCTGAAATTGCCTTGGAAAAATGGTGCCCAGAGGCGGAATCCAAACGATGGAAAACTCTCTCTGTTTCCAAATCGTTAGGACTCACGCTATAGCAGGACTAGCCAACAAAAATACCAACAAAATATTTCTGTGGATTGTCTCGGTTCCCGGATCTATTTGCTCAATGCCATCGCGTCCCAACCTTATCTCAAAAGCCCATTGCTGTCGTTACTCGAGCTTGGTCCAGATAAGTCCTCTCGATCGCATTCCATGGTGCGTGAGCAAATCGCAGGTCCGCTGCCTCCGATTTCCCGACCTCTGATCGCTCTAGCCATCGAGGTTCCGGCCATCGCGGTGGCCGCCTTCTGCGTCATCTACGCTTCGGTCAGCAGCGCATGTCAGGCGCTCCCAGCCGAGCGGCCGGCCAGCCTCAGCAGACCCCGCAGGATCAAGGCGACCGCTTCGTCAACGTGAACTGTCCGTACCAATTTGCGGTTCTCCTCCTCCGTCAGGCCATTGTTCAAGCTGGAAGGATCGAACCCGTCAAAAGCATTTCGGCCGGGCCAAGCCAGCGGCGCGGCTTTGGGCGCAAGCAGCTTCAATTTTTGCGCGATGTCGCGCGCGCATCCGCCAAAGCCTCCGAGGAGGAAAACTGGCTGTCCGGCCTGGAGCGCAAAGAGCGTCTCCTCAGGCGATACCCGGCATGCGCCCCTTGTAGCCGCTCACGCGCCCGCCGAGAACCACGCGCGCGTCTGCCGCGTCGGTCAGGACCGCGCGCATGGCCGTCCGCCCGTCCGCCCACTCCTCGTCCGTGGGAGTGGTGGGTTGAGGCGCGAGCGCGTCGAGCGGGCCATCTGAACCGTACCGATCGGGCTAATAGGGGAATTGGGCGAAAGCTCGGTCATCATTTTTTCGTAGACAGCGGGGTCAGTGGCAGCTTTGCATTCGACATTTCCCAGCGCTGTCCGGGCGTTTTGCCTTTTGACTTTTCCGACCTCTTTGACAGTCAGTACTCTCTTGGTGCCATTTTCTTCGATAGTGCACTGATCGCCGTAGCAGGTGGTTACTTGGGCCAAAGCCGCCGGTGTGGCAAAGAGAAACCAAGAAAGGAAAAGCACTCTCATTCGATTATCCATCTCGATGCAGCAAGCAGTCACCCCCGCTATGTTCGAGCATGAAGCAGCAGTCGGTCAACGGGGCAAATCCATGAACCACCATATCGAAGAACTGTCGATGGGGGTGATCAAAGCTCGCCTTGATGGCCGCCACGCTCGACCGGGCAGCACGTCCTTGTAAATTGGGAACAACCTAGTCTTTGAGATAGACGGAAGAGCGGGAGAGAAACCGGACTTTCTGATCTTCGCCGATTTGGAACATCAAGGATTGCATAATTGGCGGCTGTCGTTTAGGTAGCCGCATAACAGCCTGCGGGGGCTAAATGAAATCTTTTAGTGAGGGGGGATTCCCTCTTTCGGGCGTCCGGAATGCATTGCTGGCAGCGGCGTGCGCGGTTTCGTGCGCGTGGCCGGCTGCCTCCGCCGGGCAGGTGCTGAAGGGCAAGGCTTCCGTCGTTGACGGGGACACGATCGAAATCCACGGCGAAAGCATCCGCTTCAACGGGGTCGACGCGCCCGAATCGGCGCAGGTCTGCCTGAACGGCAAAGGGACGAAATACGGCTGCGGCGCGAAGTCAGCCGATGCACTTGCCTCGTATCTCTCGAAATCTTCGCCGACCGCTTGCGAATTCGTTGAACGGGACCGCTACGGGCGGTTTGTCGGCAACTGCTTCAGGGCAGACGGTGCCAGCGTGCAGGAATGGCTCGTAGCGAACGGTCACGCTCTCGACTGGCCGCGCTACAGCAACGGAACCTATGCCGGGAAGCAGAAGGAAGCGCGCGCCTCAAAGCGCGGCCTGTGGTCCGGATCCTTCGACCTTCCCTGGGAATGGCGGGCAAGCAGGAGCGAGCCTGCCACAGCCCTCCCGCTGCTTACCCCGCTGGCCGAAGTTTCAGCCGCAAGCGGCTGCAAAATCAAGGGAAACATCAGCGCGAAGGGCGAGCGCATCTTCCATGTCCCCGGACAGGAGCACTACGCCCGCACCAGGATTTCTGAAGGCAAGGGCGAACGCTGGTTCTGCAGCGATGCCGAAGCGGTTGCCGCAGGCTGGCGGCCGGCCCGCAAGTAGCGGCCGCATCAAGAACATTGTGAATCTCGCTGTGGGGGTGGGACTTGGCAGTAAAATTCGAGGCGCTTGAAAAGCTGAGGGAAAGACTTCGGGAGTCCGACCACGACTTCCGCGGAGGAACCGAAATCTTCTCGAGCCTTAACGTCGACAAGGTCGCTCGGGATCTCGATCTCGTCGCCGCAGGGAAACGCCGCGGCGAGAGCAATCAGCCCGCCAAGGCATCCAGGAACCCGGACGACCTGGAGCACACGGTCATCGAGCTGGTCGAGGAAGAAAAGCGGAAATCCCACCAGACGATCGAGGACCAGCTGCAGTCCTTCTCGGGAAGGCTCGGCAGCCTCGAGTTCGACGAACAGTTCAGCGCTCTACGGCAGGCGAACGCGTCGGGACTGGCGGATTTCAAGGGCGAGATCGCCGTCGGCCTGGACATGCTGCACGGGCTGCGCAGGGCGCTCAACACGGCGGAAACCGAACATACCTGGTTCAAGGAGAAGCACGGACTTGTCCGGGCCGCGCGGCTGCACGAGGGACCCTGGCACATCTTCAGGTTCATGCTTCTCATCGTGATGTTCGGGCTGGAAACCATCGGCAACGCCAGCCTTCTCGCCACCGGCAGCGAGCAGGGCTTTTTCGGCGGCATCATGCTGGCGTGGATGTTTTCGTTCCTGAACATCGTCGTTGCGGTGCTCGCGGCTGTGTTCTGCGCCCGGCTTGTGACCCACAGGTCGTGGCTGAGGAGAGCCGTCGGAGGCACGGCCATCCTCCTCTACCTGGCGTTCGCATTCGGGCTGAACCTCCTCCTCGCGCACTACCGCGAGGTCAGCACCAGGATGTCGGAAGACTGGACAGGAAACGCGGGAACCCTCGTGCTGACCAGCATGAGGGAGAACCTTTTGGGCCTGACCGACGTAAACTCGATCCTGCTGTTCCTGATCGGTTTCGTCTTCTCCCTGATCGCGTTCATCGACGGTTGCTTCATCGTCGATCCCTACTGGGGCTACTCAAGCGTCGAGAAGCGGCTCCGCTCCGCGCGCGAGGAATACGTGAACGCCAAGGCCGACCTGATCGAAACGCTGAAGGATACGCGCGACGACCATAACGAAAAGCCGAGGACGTGGTCAAGCAACTCGGCAGCAGGAAGCGGGAATTCAACGCCATAGTGGACCACCGGGCGAGGCTCGTTTCACTGTTCGAGCAGCACCAGGTCCAGCTTGAGCGCGCCTGCAACCAGCTGCTTGCCAAATACCGCGAGGCCAACATTGAGGCGCGCGCCGAACCGCCGCCGAAACATTTCTCGAACGCCTATAAGCTCGAACGCGTCAAGGTGAAGGTGTCGTCGGACGGGTCGTGGAACGACGCCGACCTGTCTGCCGACATCCGCACGGCGCAGGACGAGCTTTCTGCCCAGGTGAAGCTGATCGGGCTGGAATGCGAGAAGGGCATCGAACAGTACAAGGCACTCGACAACCTCTTTCCGGATAGCATGAATGTCCAGACGACCACGTAGGCGAAGCGCCGCCAGGAAAAGAAGCGGCAAAGGCCACGGTTCCACGATCCTGGGAATCGCTGGACTGGGCGTCGTGCTCGCCGCGATGGCCGCAGGCCTCATTTTCCTCTTCGTCAAGTCGGCCGAAACGGTGGAGCTCGACCCCGACACGAACTGTCCTGTCGCCGGGCCGTCAAGCGCCACGGCGTTCCTTTTCGACACGACGGACCCGCTGTCTGAGGTCACCCTTAGCGACCTGAAGAACCATTTCAGGACCGAAGGATCGAAGGTCGGGCCGGGCGGGTACATCCGCATCGTCAGCTTGACCGCGGAGCCGGGGGAAGTCGTCACCTTGTTCGACGGCTGCAATCCGGGCGATGGGTCAACCGTGGACATCTGGACCAGCAATCCGAAGCGGCAACAGAAGAAATGGGAAGAGGAATTCGGAAAACCGCTTGAAAAGCTCCCGGACGAAGTCGCCAACGGCTCGTCGGCGGACCAGTCGCCAATCATGGCGGCCATCCAGCAGGTCAAGCTGATGCTGTTCGACGCCGAAATATCGAGAAAGGCGGCGAAGCGCCTGATTGTCGCTTCCGACATGATCGAGCACACGAGCCTCTATTCGCAGTACCGGTCGAGCCTGGACTACGGCGCGTTCAAGGAGAGCAAGGCCGCGCAAATCTACGGCACGAGCCTCGACGGAATTGCCGTCAAGGTTCTCTACGTCAACCGCGAAAAGAAAGCCTTCAGCAGCCGCGAGCACGTGGAGTTCTGGGCAACGTGGGTCCGCGACGAAGGGGGCGACTGGGAAGAAGCCGAAAAGCTTGAAGGATTGAACTGATGGCAAGACGCCAAGGCTTTGCATTCCTGTCGAACCCCAGGCTGCCGCTGTTCGCATACGCCGGCGTCACGGTTTCGGGAATCCTGTTCATTGTCGCGTCAAAGACATACGGCATCGACAGGCTGGTCACGACTGCGACTCCGGTGTTGCTCATGCTCGCCTACGGCCTGCTGCCGATGTTTGTCGGCAGGCTCAGGCTCCACGACGAGCAGACAGGCGACAACCTGTACTACATGGGCTTCCTGTTCACGCTCACCAGCCTCGGCGTCGCCCTCTTCCAGTTCGGTTCGGAAACCTCGACCGATGAGATCGTCAGGAACTTCGGCGTCGCGATCACGTCCACGATCGCGGGCATCATGCTCAGGATCCTGTACAACCAGATGCGGCGCGATCCTGCCGACATCGAACGTTCCGCGCGGCACGAAGCTGGCGACCATGACAAGGCGCGTCAGGGCCGAGCTTGAAAGCGTCTCGCGCGAATTCGCCGACTTCCGGCGCGTCAGCAACCAGATGCTGGAGGAAGGGTTCGGGGAGATCGCTGAACAGGCCGGCCGCAACGGCGAGCACATCAGGGCGTCGTTCGAAAAGATGGCGATGGAGGCCATAAAACCCGTGCAGGAGGCGTCGGGCAAGCTGGGAAACGCCATGGAGGAGAACTTCGGTAGGATCGAAACGCAGTTCTCCCAGATCGTGAAGAAGGTGGATTCGTCGGCGGAACTGCTCGACCGGGCGAACGGCGCGATGTCGGCGTCGGTCCTCAAGCTCGGCCAGCAGGCCGACAGCGTCGCCGGGAAGCTCGAGAAGGTCGTCATTCCTGACGAAGTCCTGAAAAACGAACTGGCACCGATGGTCAAGTCGCTGTCGGACGCCGTCGCCCAGTACGCCGTCAAGACGGAAGCCGCGTCGGTCGAGCAGCAGGCCCGGATTTCCGAGATCACGTCTGTCGTCCGCGAGATGGTCGAGAAGTCGGACAGGACCGCAGCGGCGGCGGAAAAATCCGCGGCGGCCGTCGAAAAGTCGATGGAGGCCGCGGCAAGCCAGCAGCGGGTCATGGAAGCGGTCGTCAAGCTAATGCAGCAGCAGTCGCAGGAGACGAAGCAGCTGATGACCCGTCTTGTGGACAGAAGCGAACGCGGTACGGCGCTCACGTCGGAGGCTGAAAAACTGATCGAAGATGCCGCGCAGGAATTTGTCGATCAAGGAACCGCATCCGTCGAACCGCCGCCGTATCCCGACACCTTCCGGACGCCAACGGAGCGCCGCCTGCCGTCGAAGCCGAGGCACCGAGAAGAGCCTGGTGGAGCCGATGAACGGCCTCGGTTCAACGTCAGTCAACTTCGAGAGGAAAGGCTACGCACGCGGCCTGATCCTCGGCCTCACCATGGCCGAAACGATGCTGCTGCTCGTCTTCTGCCTCCTGCTGGCCGCCGGCGCGATCATCTCGAAGAAGGAAAAGGAAACCCAGGCAGCGCTCAAGGCGGTCGAGGCCGGTGAGGAACGCGTCCTGCAGGCCGAACTGGAGAAGTCGAAGGCGGAAAATGAGAGGGAACGGCTGCTTGCCGAAGTGGGGAAACTCATGCGGGCGGCAACCGGACGCCCGATTCCGGATGACGACTGGGACAAGCTGGTCACCGCCAGGAACGCCGCCGCCGCCATCGCCGAAACTGGGCTTACACTTGAGGAAGCCGTCGAGTACGCGGCCGCCACCAAAGTTCTGCGAGACAACGCCATCGTCGAAGAGATGGCGAAAGAACTCGTGTCCGCGATGAAGAAACTGGCGAAACACGGCATCTCACCGGAACAGGCGGCGGCAATGGCCGAATCCATGAAGGCTCTCAAGGACAGCGGCTATGCTGAGAAGACAGCCGCGGAATTGACGGCGGCATTGTCCAAAGCCGCAGACGGCGACGCCAAGCCGCATGAATGGCCGCCCATCATCAGTCTCAGCGAACTCGAGGGCTATAATTTCAGGGTCGGCAGCGCCGAGCTGTCAGAAACCTTCAGAACCAAGCTTAAGGACAAATCGGCGGAAATCGCGGAAACCGCCAAGCAGTATCGCGTCGACATCATCGAGGTAATCGGCCACACGGACGAACAGGTCATGGCAGGTGACTTTTCGAATATGGACAGCGGCCTAAAGCCAGTTCTCGACGGCGAGAAGCCGATCGGGTCGCTGCACCCGGCCGACAATGCAGGCTTGGGGCTCGCCCGAGCGATTTCGGTTGCAGAATTGCTCGAAAGGCTACCGGAACTAGACGGGTTCACCATTCTGCCGATGTCCGGCGGCCAACTCATCCTCCCCGGAGACAGGCTTACGGACGGCGCACAACAGGGTGACGTGAAAGCGCGGCGTCGTATCGAAATTCGGGTTCGTAAAAGGTCCGAGCAGCAAACGACCAAGATCCTTCCGCATTTTAGCGGCGGTTGAAAATCCCGCCATTAGGTAGCAACCGCCACCACAACTTCAACGGCCGATCTGGTATCCCTGAAACCAAGTTTCAGGGATCGCCGAAATGGGCGTGTCAGACGAGAAAGCAGTGACCGCCTGGATACGGCCATGAGAAAGCGGGCTTAGCAGTCACAGCGTTCCAAGACTAAGGGGCATCGTGGATCAAAATACTAAGACAATAAACGCTACAGCAAAGAAAAGTGGTGGTGGATCATTCGGCTGGGTTCTTCCGGGGATCGCTGCGTTGGTGCTGGCGAAAACGGTGGGCATGTTTCCCGCCATCGCTGCGTTCGTTACTTACTATGGACTGAAAGAGAAGTTCGGTATCGCTCTTTCGCTGCTGGTAAGCGTGGTGGTGGCCGGGGCTGTGCTTGTGGCAACACTCGCTTACTTCGTGCACTCCGAAGAATCCGCGCGACAACGAAGCGACCAGAACGACACGGATATCAAAAATCTATCTGTTTATCCTGTACTTTCGGAGAGAATGGCCAATCCAAGTTGGACTATCGCATATTGGATAAGCGCCGATAAAAGGGAAGTGACTGCATCAGGGCTGACGAGTACATGGACGACAAAACGATGTCCAAGACGATCGGAACAAAGACTTACCATGATAGTGTCCTGAAGGTTCTGCAAAAAGCTTTGGAGAGAGAACAGCCCTTACTCTGAGGCGAGGGGCGGCCATGGCACGCTGGTGACGTTGCGATCACCGATTCCCGTGGAAGGGTAAG
>NZ_JBVVQO010000001.1:319317-446217 GCF_055811215.1 Mesorhizobium sp. WSM4819 | reverse complement strand
TGGCGATCACGCCGGCCTCGCGCGCCCGCTCATAGCGCGCATCCAGAATGAGGTACGGGTAAGGTTCGGCAAGCCGCCGCTCAAAGAACGCCTTCAGCGCCTCATCCAGCCGCGCCGTCGCCTGGCTTACCGTCGAGGCCGAGAAGGAATGGCCGCACAGTTCCTCGGTGATCGCCTTCACCTTGCGCGTCGATACGCCTTGCACGTACATCTCGACCAGCGCCGATACCAGTGCCTTCTCCGAGCGTTGATAACGCTCAAACAACTCCGTCGAGAACCGGCCGGCCCGATCTTGCGGAACCCGAAGCTCCAGCACGCCAACCCGCGTCACAAGCTTGCGTTCGTAATAGCCGGACCGGTAACCAACCCGCTCCGTCGTCCGCTCGCCTTTCTCGGCCCCGATCGCCTCCGTCATCTCGGCTTCCAAAGCCTCCTGCACGACAGTCTGCAAAACTCTGCGAAAGCCGTCCTCATCCGACAACAGCAACGCTTTCAACTCACCTCTGCTCAGTCTAACGTCTCGCTTGGTCATGGCACTTACCCTTCCACGGGAATCGGTGATCGCAACGTCACCAGCGTGCCATGGCCGCCCCTCGCCTCAGAGTAAGGGCTGCTCTCTCTCCAGAGCTTTTTGCAGAACCTTCAGGACACTATCGAGCGTCGGCCCTCTGCCTGTCAGCTCTGGAATGCGAGGAGGTTGACCCTAAGGAGATACGGGAGGCATTCGAGGCTGCCGCTAAGGAGGCCAAGATGCTGATTCAATAACATCTGCGTTACCGACAGGCACCTACGAAAACAGTACGCATTCATCCGGTTTTCTTGGATTTACCTTTATGAGCACAGTGTCTCCGGCATGTTTATTGGTGGTCTCCTTTCTATAAAAATTCCTAGCTATCGAGTCATATAACTTGCCATCGAACCAGTAACTCACTCTTATATTATACGTTACAGGATCAACAGCGGCAGTCAATCTATCTACAACCCTGGACTCAAGCACCGGCCAATCTATCGCCTTCGCTGCAAATATATTCTCCTGGATAGTTGCGATAACAAAACCAAAGACTCCAATTATAAAGCACACGAAGACAAAAATAAAACCAGCATGATAATTATCCATTCTTTCTCACGTCGTTTGCTAGAAGATATTAACATTGCCTAGAAAGAGATTTCTGGTCGTTCGTCTTCTCATCATACCCTGCCCACACGTTGTCCAGGCTTATCGCCTGCGTCAGATCCGATAGCGAGTAGGGGAAAAACCAGTGACGCAACTTCAAATCGCCCTACATGATGATCGTACTCTCGTATCTGGCTGCTGCCTACGCTCTCTACTTTCATATTAGCTGTATGGTCTCCTAGGTCCCTGTGCCCCTCGGCTACACCAGTGGAGAACTGCTGGGGAGCCTAAGGGGTACTGGCCAACCGTCACTCCATGTCTGGCACGTCGCCACCAACAAAGAGCGTCGTCGGCTCACCGTATTCGCCGAGCGCCGGGTTAGCTTCACGCGACCACGCGATTACACCGGCATGTTTCCCTGCCAAGCCCTTGGCGGTTCTTATCGCCCGCTCTTCGGTCTGCTGCTCGGCTGGCCCAAAGACAGGCTGAAGGTCGCCGCTCTCGTCGCGGTCGAAGGCAGTGACTACGATGAGTTTAGGGGTCTTCTGCTGTGGGAGGATGTTCTCTGACATGCTCATTGTCTTTCGTTGAACCGCCGCTCAGACGTCAAGGACGCGAGCTTATTCGATGGCAGGCGTACAGCGTCGCTCGGCCTACCTGGACCAGTCGCAACGGCACCAACTATAGGCACCATCGACAGTGCCAGCTTTGGAGCTTTCTGTTCGCCCTTTAGGTCTGCGATTTCCTCGTCACGTCTTGCTATTCGGCTTTCCAGATTGGCGATACGCTCGGTCAGCAAGTAGCGGCCGACTAGGAAGCCCCCGCCTCCGAAGAGAACTGCAAACGTCGCAAAGACGGCCGGGTTCGCCAGCACCAGCGCCGAGTTGGCTTCTAGGAAAGCTATAAGGTCATGCATCGGGCAAAATCGTCCTCGCGTGAGCGCCCACGGCTGTCACCTCAACACTGGCGGCGTGTCGTCGTAGCTGACATGCACCAAGCCCGGATGCCGGTGCGCGAGAGCGACTATCTGGGTCTCAAGCTCGCAATTGTAGGCCATGAGCGCCTTCACCGTCTCAAGCGGGCTGTCGTAACGAGCGATGAGTTTCTCGGCTTCGGACTGCAGTTCCGCCTTGGCCTCGGGGTCCAGATGCAAAATGCCCATTGTGGTGCCTCCTATCGCCGTTGCCCGGCGCGGTGCCGAGAGTGCATCAAGCCGTCCCTGAAGATGCCCGTTAAGGGCGATCACTTCCTTGAGCGCCTTCACTACGCCCCATGACACAGTGAACAAAATAGGAACAAAGCTGTCAAGTGAGAATTGACCAGAGGAGGAATGTGTTCCTATCTTGGATCATGCCTGACACTGGTGGAAGACGTAAACGCGGCAGCGAATGGAAGCTCAGCAATGCCCACGAGGTCGGGCAGCTCGTGCGCGTCCAGTGCGGGCTCTGCAACGTCAAGCGCTGGTATCAGCCAGGAGACCTGAAGGAAATCTTCGGGGACATTGAGGCGGAACTGGTGGGGAGCAAAATGAGCTGCGAACGGTGCGGTAAAAATGACTGTATGCACGCCGAGACACAGAACCCCACGGCGCGGGAACGGCATGGCATTAGAGTTAGGCGGCTAGCTGAAATCCAGACGGTGCGGCGGGTGGTGTGGCGGGATGAGGATTGATGGTCCGCTTTGACCATTAGAGGATGACCGAGCCCTGATGTTTGCCAAATGGCCCAACGGGAGACTAATCGTAAGGTGTGAGTGGCTTGCTGGCATGACTGATTCGGATGGCGAGAACGCGAGGAGCTTCCTCGACGGCTTACGACGGGGCGACCTGTCTGCGCTGTTGGTTCCTGCGCGCGTGGAATACGGAATCGACACCTCCAACCGCACGGTTGTCATTGTGCGCGCTCCTCAACCGTTCGCAGAGGCACTGTCAGGACTGCCGGAGCAGGATCGCAAGCGGATAGCTGAGGCCATCCTCAGCAGGCGATCCGACCTAGCCGTCCCCGACGACATCATCGTCAAGCAGGCAGGCGACCCAATGGATGGGTTCATTACTCTCCTTCCGGACCTCCTCATCCATCGGGAAATGATGATCGCTGTGGCGACCGGGGTGAAGGCCATACAGGACGTTGAAGACTACTACGGCGCACGTCAGGCGCGCCTCCTCGAAGCATGCGCTGCAGCAGGAATACAGTATGAGAACCCGCACGAGGGGTTGTGGGACTGGTACCGATTTTGGAAGGACAACAACTTTGGGTCCTACGCCGAGCGCAGGGCATACGTGCGGAAGCTCTTCGCGGGACCGATCGCGTCCGCTGCAGGTCGAGTGAATAATCCCGGTCCTGTCGTCGAGCGCAAGCAGACTGGTTGGGAAAGGGTAGACCGCTCTCTGGGCAGAGCGCGCACGGGCTTCTCCAACGCCTCAGCCGAAGAGGACTGGCAAGCCGTTGGTCTCGTGTGTCGCGAGGTGCTTATCTCACTGGGGCAAGCCGTATACGTCGATGGGTTGCATGAGCCCGAGGACAAAGTGAAGCCTAGCCCTACCGACGCGAAACGAATGCTGGAGGCTTACGTGAGGCACACGCTACCGGGGGATGGGTACAAAGAGGTCAGATCCCACGCCCGTGCCGCAGTCGACCTAGCTGTGCATCTACAACACCGCCGGACAGCGACCCGGCAGATGGCAGCCCTCTGCCTGGAGGCGACTTCGTCGGCTGTTGCCGTGGTGGCGATTATCGCGGGTCAAAAGGTCTAGATGGGGCGGTGCGTCACTGGCGGATGGCCTCTTGCGAGGTGGTGATGTTGTAGAGGTTGCACATCTGCGTAGGATGCCCCGGCCAAGTGTCGTAATCCAGAATTAAAATGACCCACGGACCTGATGCCATTCCGTCGAAAGGTGCCTGCATCTACTGCGGAGACAGAGCAGTCATGCTAACGGACGAACACGTGGTGCCTTTAGGCATGGGCGGGAAGCACGTACTCCTCAAAGCGAGTTGCCTCCGCTGCAACAAAGTGACTTCTAGATTTGAGCAGGACGTTCTCCGGGAACTATGGGGCGAAGCGAGAATTAGCTATGGGTCGCCAACGCGCCGCCGCCTCAGAAGGGCGTCAAAAACCCACATAAACATGATGTTGCCGGACCAGTCCCGAAGCATCGACATCCCTGTTTCTGAATACCCCGCCGCCATGGTCTATTATGAAATGGGTCAAGCTGGGGCACTAGCTGGGCTTGATCCATCGGTTGACACATCGGGCAGTTGGAAACTGACTACAGTGACCGACCAAACGAGGCTGGATGCCTTTCCGTTGAAATACGGCGTCAGCCCCACAATGAAGTTCAGGCACGTGCCAGTGAGTTTCGGTCGGACGATGGTGAAGATTGGCTTTTGTCAAATCCTTACGGCATTAGATCCGGGCGATTTCCGGCCGTACTGTCTCTCGTTTCTAATGGGCCAAAGGAATAATCTCTCGCATGTCGTCGGTAGCAATGGCGCGATGGATGAGCCAGCAACTCAATTCGGATACGTTTTGCGGACACACGCTTTTGGAAAGCCAGACCATCTCTTCTTGGTGGCCGAGGTGCGTCTCGTCGCAAACAACTCGACGCCCACGTATCACGTCGTGGTCGGCGATGTGGTCGGAAGGGACAATGTCGCGCGTGTCCGGCAGAAGCTGGGCAACCCGGCAGAGAATGTTCTGAACGGATGGCCGGTTGTGATCGACGCTCAAATGCCTAAGTGGACGCCAAGAGTTTGGCCGAACCTCGCAAGTTAGGAACATTGCTTGGGCACCTAGAATTGCGGAATTGGCTTGCCTGGCCCGACCCACAGCGACGAGGCTAGCCAAGCGCGAGAAGAGGTTTTGAAGATCACCAAGGGTCTGCGCGGAATTTTTGTCCAGAACACTCCGGGACAAATCGGCTATGGTCTGCCCAGCTTACATCGGGGGGTTCGTGATTAAAGCTCTGAAGCTGTGCGGGGTGTTGTTATGTGCGGTGGTCCTCGCTTCCACCGCCCGTGCAGAGGTTCTTTCGTTCCAATGCAGTTGGGACCAAAAGGCTCCTCTTAGGATTGAGGTAGACACCGGCACCATGACTGCCTCGCGAGATGACGGCGGAACTCCCTACCGCGTCATAAAGGTGTCGAAGTGGGGCGTGTGGCTGCTGGTCGATCAGCCAAGCAATGTGATTGCGGCTGCAGTCCAGATGATTGAGCGATCTTCCGGCTTCGATGATCCCAGCGGCCCCGGTAAGTGGGTCGACGTGAGCATTTCTATTACCGGGTCAGTTTCCCCGATTGAGGGCGGCAAGTGTTGGGAAAGGGGAGAACGATGAAATACATCATTGCCGTGGCGGTCGTTCTGGTCTCCTCACAAGCGTCGAAAGCAGCAGAGGGAACACAACTGCTGGGGGCCTGCCGTGAGCTTGTTGGAGGTGTTCACAGCAACAATCAGATTAAAGACGGCATCAACGTCCCAAGCACCTTCACTTCCGGGCTGTGCATGGGGTCGATGGAAATGCTGCAAGGTCTGTCGCAGCTATGGTTTCAGGGGGAAAGTCGGCCAGCCTTGGCCCTGTGTGTGCCGCCCGGAGTGCGGACAACACAGTACGCTCGCATCGTCGTCAAATACCTTGATGCTCACCCTGAAGAGCTGCACCAAGATGGCTCGTACCTTGCCTATATGGCGCTGAACTCAGCCTTCCCCTGTAAGGAGGCACAGTCCGCAAAGTAGGTGGGTGAGATGGCAGCGCGGCTTTATGCAAACGCCTTCTCGAGCGCCCGTCTGGCGACCTCAAGCCGCGCCTCATCGCCACCATAGTCCTCCCCAACGCTCCCCGAGGAGTGACCCAGAACAATGTCTTGGTCTGACTTGGTGACGCCGGCCAGTCGCAGCCGGTCTTTCATCAGGTGGCGAAGGGAATGGGTGGTGGCCTTAGGGTCAGTCACGCATGAGCGAACATGCTTGCCGAGGGCAGCAGAGGCTGACGCGGGACCACGGGGTCGGCCATAGGCCGGGAACAGCATTGAGGCTTTGCCGGCGGCCTTGACGGCTTCCTTTGCAGCCTCCAAAGCGGCACCTAACAGCGGAACGTTGCGACGCGACACTTTGTTCTTAATGCGGCGGTCGTCATGCCACTCGACAGTGATGTGCGCAATGGTGTGGTCAAGATGCACGTCTGCGACACGAAGGCCTGAGACTTCAGCAAGGCGGCACCCGGTTCCGTTTAGAATTGTCCAGATGTGTTGAAGGTCGGCCTTGGCATGGTACGCGATGCGGGCGGTTATCGCGGCGACCTCATCCAAGGTGAAGGGCCGGCGTTTGTCTTTATCAGGCTCTGCCTTGTCCCTGGGCGCGGCCTCCAAGTTCATGAACGGATTGGTGACGCCAGCGAGGTCAAATTCTCTGATGGCGTGGTTGATCATCGCGCGGACCACGTTCAGATAGCGGTCCACAGAAGACGCTTTGCGACCGTCGAGCATGTGGTCGCGGACTTCCTTGGCGTCCTCGCGCTTGATGCTTGCCAGCTTGCGGTCTTTGCCGAGCGCTTCCTTGACGAGCTTGAAAACCCGCTCAAGCTCCATCTGCTTCGTCTCGTCGTCCCCAACGCGCTCCTTAAGATAGAGCCGCTTGGCGTCTTCTAGGGTCGGGGCTGGGATACCCGATGGGTTCAGCATCAGCGCGCGCGCCAATGCGGTGTCTGCCTCGGTCGGGAGGAAATCGGGGAGGGGGAGGTCGTCGTCGTCGTACTCGACACTGTCGAAATTGGGAACGTACTTGCGGGCAAGCTTCTCGATGGCCTTCAATCTAGCCTGCCAGTCCGTGTCATACTCGATTTCGTCGAGAGACGGGGAGTCGCGGTCTTGGCGGAAGCCCAGCTTGCGGGCTGCGGCTATGCCGTCGCGGAAATGTCCCCACTCTGTCGGCGCAGGGCCATTGGCTCGCTTGACCGCCTCGGACAAGAGTTTCTCGGCCTCGGCGTGAACCCTCGGGTACTTCTTGAGGGCTTCCTGTTCGGTGGCCCCAAGCGGCACGAGGTGTTCTCGCTTGCCCAGAATGGTCCGAAGTTCCTCAGGTATTTTGCGCCTGTAGCGCCAGCCAGCCTTGCCGCGTTTCTGTATGTGCTTCACGTCAATCTTCATGCTCAGGGTACCCCGCAGTGTATCTCGCGGTGTATCTCTGGGGAGGCGGGAACCCTTGCAACCCTTGGGTTTCAAGACTTTTCTGGTGATAGTGGCTCCCCGGGCCGGATTCGAACCAGCGACCAACCGGTTAACAGCCGCTCTCAGTAGTGCCACCTAGCGCACATTACCGGTTGATCGATGAGGCTGTATCCCTTGTAAATCATGGGTATGCGCTTTTGCTATTGCACATTAGCGCACACTAGGGCAACATAAGCAGCAGACGAAACCTGTTGCCCCAATGTTGCCCCGAGGACGATATGCCCCGCGAGAACCTGACAGAAAACCGATTGAAGGCACTTAAGCCCGCGAAGGCTGGCCAGCGTTACGACATCATGGATGGCATCGTTCCTGGCATGGGGATCAGGGTGACCGACAAGGGACAGAAGACATTCATCTTCGTCTCCCGTTTTCCTGGCAGTTCGAACCCGACGCGGCGCGCTCTTGGCGAATATGGAGCGCTCACGCTCGAAGCGGCGCGCATCAAGGCGAGGGAGTGGCATGGGCTCATTGCCAAGGGCATTGACCCCCGCGTGAAGGCAGACGAGGAACGTGAGACGGCGGCACGTGCAGCGGCAGAGAAGCGCGACAAGTCTTTCGAGACGATCCTTGACCGGTTCATCAAAGCCCGGCGCCGTGATGGCATTCGCAAGGCCGATGAGGACGAACGCGACTTCAACCGCGAATGCCTGCCAGCGTGGCAAGGGAAGGCGGTAGGGGACATTCGCAGCGCCGACGTGATGGCGGTGCTGGAGAAGATCAACGAGCGCGGCAAGCAGCGGCAGGCGCTGAATATGGCACAGAAAATCGGGACGTTCTTTTCGTGGTGCGTTGATGACGAGGTAATCGAGGTCTCGCCGTTTCGCGCTAAGAAGGTGCGCACCACGATCGGCGAGAAGGCATCGCGGGAGAGGGTGCTGACCGATGCCGAGATCAAGGCGCTGTGGACGGTCACAGCCGGCTCGACGAAGGGCTTGGGCTCTGTTGAGGCCAGTGTGTACCGCCTGCTGCTGCTGACTGGCCAGCGGCTCAATGACATTGCGCAGGCGTCGTGGTCCGAGATCGACTTAGACCGCAAAACGTTGACCGTGCCGGCGGCGCGCTTCAAGTCCGGTCGCGACCATGTTGTGCCGCTCACTGCGGAGGCGGTTGATATCATCGGCAAGCTGCCGCGCTTCAAGAAGTGCAACTGGCTCTGCTCTCTCGACGGCGAGGGGCCGGTGACCATCGGGCACAAGGTCAAGCTGCGGATCGATGCAGCCATGCTCGCGGCGATGCTGGAGGACGACCCCGAGGCGCAATTGCCTGCCTGGGTCAACCATGACATCCGCCGAACGGTTCGTACCCGGTTGTCCGAGCTCGACGTGATGGACGAAGTGGCCGAGGCTGTCATCGGGCACGTGCCTACGTCCCTTGTCAGAACGTACAACCAGTCCGACCGCCTCAAGGTCAAGCGGGACGCGCTGACGCGATGGGAGGGTGCCCTGGCTGCCATTGTCGGAAGGGCGAAGGCTTCTAACGTCGTTACGATCCCAAGGGCATCATAAACCACAAGGAACCACTAAAGCCGTGCCATACCCCTTGACATCGGCGAACGTGACAAGTACGTATTACGTACTTAATGGATGATTTCTCGATGACCGACTACAGCCTTGCCGACTTGACCAAGATCACCGATTCCAAGCGCCGGTCGGTGCAGCTGTGGGCGGAGGCCGGCGTCATCCATGCCGATGTCGAGACAGAACGGGCAGGCACTGGAGTTCATCGACGTTTTTCCCGTAACGAAGCCATCATCGCGGTGCTGATCGCCAGACGGGCTGAGTTGCGGATCTCGATCGGCATGTTGAAGCTGCTTGCAGACCACTACCGAACACTAATGCAGCGTTTCGACGTGATCTTCGAGGAATGCATCGCCGGCAGGATGACCGCCTACATGGCTGACTACGCCGACGTTGGCCATACGGCCTTCTCGTCCACCTTTCATGCAGTTGACCCTTCCGTCTCACCAGAAAAGCAGACGCAAGCCCTTGGTGCCTTTCTTCAAAAGGCGACCGATCAGGCTGGCGGCTGCCAAGTAATGCGTCTCGATAGATACCTTGCCGTACTCCGGTGAGGTGTTTTTTTGTCTAAATAAGTACGTAGAACGTACTTGATCAGCAGCAGCCACAAGGAAGCACCCCATGCCCCTTATCCCTCTCAATGAATTACCTGCCAAAGGCATCACCTACAGCCGCAACTACATCGATCGGCTGATCAAGGAACATCGCTTTCCGCAGCCGGTCTACCTCTCGCCGCGCCGTCGCGCTTTCCTCGAATCTGAAATCGATGCGTGGATCAAGGCCCGTGTCGACCAGCGCGACGAGGTGGCGTCATGACTGGCATTGGTCATCACGACAATCCGACGATCGACGAGGCTGCCCGTTGGCTTGCGACCACGCCAGTTCGCCAGCGTGAAAGGCCGGCGGTGCCGCTCCTGCGCGAACGCTTCGGCTTAAGCGCGAAAGAATCGTGCATGGCGATCGCCGCAGCAAACCTCATCAAGGCGAGGGCGGCATGAGCGCGCCAGAGCTTTGCATCCTTGGCATTGATCCCGGAGCGTCCGGTGCGATTGCCTTCTATTTTCCGTCTCGACCGGATTTGATCGGCGCTGAAGACGTTCCGCTAGCCGGCGGCGAGATCGACGCGGCCACATTGGCGCACCGCATCGTGCAAATGGCCCCCACCGTCGCCATCATCGAGCAGGTCGGGCCCATGCCGAAACAGGGCGTCTCGTCGACCTTCAAGTTCGGCGTCGCCTACGGCGTCGTTCGCGGCGTGGTGCAGGCGCTCAACGTCCCGATGCACCTTGTCACGCCTGGTCGCTGGAAAAAGCATTTCCGTCTAGACAGTGACAAGGAGAAGGCCCGCGCTTTAGCGCTTCGCTACTGGCCATCGAGCATCCATTTCAGCCGCAAGAAAGATCACGGTCGCGCTGAAGCGGCTTTGCTTGCACGTTTCGCTGCTGAGACGATTGGAGGCGCAAATGTGGCCTCCTGAAAATGGAAACGCCGCCCCGATGGCAGTCGGGAACGGCGTCGGTCGAACTGGTGCTTCCGAAGGCAACCTGGCAGCAATCTACCCGACCTTCAGCCGATCCGCAACGGAGTTCGCGGCATTTGTCGTGGCGGCACGCTTCCATCTCTCGCCATGCATGGCCCGCCTGGTCTGTGAGCTGGCATCTATCGGCGGGAGGCTGGCATGACGAACGAACCAGTTCCGGGTGCCGTCGTTGCCGCTGTCCGTGTGGCTCGCTTCAGCCTGCTCGACGCGCAGTTTCGTCTCGATGACGTCGACTACGAATGCATGCTGCTCGACAGCTTGGTCGGTGGTTCTGCCGCGCTTTTGGCCGAATGGGCGGGCCGACGAGTGCCGCAGGACCCAGACCCTCGCAGATTGTGGAACCCATGCGACCCGTCGTCGGGGCTGGTGCCCGAATGGATGATCGAGGCTGCGCGCGAATACCGCTGCTGGCAGAAACGGACTTATTGACCAATGAACTACAGCCACACAGACCCAATCGCGGCGCGCATGGACGATCCCTGGCGTGGTGTTGATTATGACGGCAAGCCAAGCCCATCTCAATTGCGGATCGCGGCAGCGCCGTTCGTCTGGCGCGAGCCGGCCGACATCCCGCCGCGTCGATGGTTGTTCGGTGGTCACTACATTCGCGGCTACGTCACCGGCACGGTTGCCCCTGGTGGCATGGGGAAGACGTCTGTCGTGCAGACTGAAGCGCTGTCCATGGTGACGGGGCGCGACCTTCTCGGGATCAAGCCAGACCTTGCATCCCTCAAGGCCTGGATCTGGAATCTTGAAGACCCGACCGAAGAGGTTGAACGCCGCTTCGCAGCGTCCGTCGTGCATCACGGCATCAATCCACATGACCTCGCCGGCAGGCTGTTCGTCAATTCGGGGCGAGATACGCCGCTGGTGATCGCCCGCAAGGTCAAGGACGCCATCACGGTGGCCGAGCCGGTCATTGACGCCCTGGTTGCCGAGATCGACGCCAACGGCATCGACGTGCTGATTATAGATCCCTTCGTCAGCAGCCATGGCCTTCCTGAGAATGACAACGCCGCGATAGACGCCGCGGTCAAAGCGTGGGGCCGTGTTGCCGGTCGCGGCAACTGTTCCGTCGAACTGGTGCACCATTCCCGCAAGCTCAATGGCGACGCCATATCGGCTGATAGTGCCAGGGGCGGCAGCGCCTTTGTCGATGGTTGCCGGGCTGTCCGCGTCATCAACCGCATGTCCGAAGAGGAAGCAACGCGGCTTGGTGTGGATGAGGCGCGCCGATTTTTCTTCATGCTGGCCGACAAGCAGAACATGGCGCCGCCGGCAGACAAGCGAGACTGGTATCAGCTTGTGTCCGTGCCGCTGGCCAATGGCGACAATGTTGCTGCTGTGGACAAGTGGACCCCGCCCAATCCGTTTGATGACGTGACGCCGGATCATCTTCGCCGCGTCCAGGCACTCTTTGCCAGCAGCGACTACAGGGAAAGCGAGCAATCGCCGGAATGGGGCGGCAATGCCGTGGCTACTGTCCTTGACCTCGATGTCGGCGCCGGCAGAAAGGCAAGTGAGCGAACCGGGCAGCAGAAGGCCGCTAGAGCGAAGATCAAGGGCATTCTTCGGACGTGGCAGGATAGCGGCGCCATCATCCTGGAAACCCGCGCTGATGCCAAGCGGATGAACAAGCTGTTCTATGCCTGTGGGGAGCCCGCATGACCGTCACTGGCAACTTGTCCACCATGCTTGCCTCACTGCCTCACCCACTAGTGCGGCAAGGTGCGGCAACTGCGGCAAATGCACTGCCTCACCACCACCCTTATAGGGGTGTGGGGTGGGGCGGGGCAGGCAAGTGTTGCAGATTTCAGGTGCGGCAAAAGCAATCTGGAAATGGGCGGTCAAACCCGCGTGAGACACTCGTTCGCGAGACGGTTTTTTCTGCCGGGCTGAGAATGGTGAAAATCGGCCGTTTTTGGCGAAAACCGGCTCACAACCGGTTGATCAACATGCCTGTATCCCTTGCTTTTCAAGGCGTTTAGCTACATTATCGCGTGACTGCTTCGTTTCGGGGCAACATTAGGGCAACATGGCGGGCGAAAAAGTGCAGGCAGATACCGGCGAGATGGAAGGCGAAGCCCCTACGAAGGGGGGCGGGAAGCTCAGGCTTCGCACCTTGGCCGACCTCGATAGCCGGACGCGCGCTGCTCGTGCCGTTCTTGATCGCCGCGACGCCTTTGCGGCGGACCTTGGCGGCAGTGACAACCTTTCCGTCATGCAGCGCGAGCTTATCGATTCCGCTGCCTTCCTGGGCGCCTTACGGGAGGACGCCGCTGCATCGTGGTTATCGGGCGACCCGATCGACGCGAGTGAGTTCGCCGGCATCTGCAAGTCACAGCGCCAAATCATCGCCGATCTCGGCCTTAAGCGCGTCGCCCACGATATCAACGACCTCGGTTCCTACCTCCAGCGCAAGGCGAACGCCGCATGACGCTGATAGAGGCCCTGGACGATCCCAAGCTGTTCGCGCCATGGTTCCGCGACGTTGAGACGTGGCAGGCCTGGCGTGCCTTCCTTGCCGCGCTGTTCGGCCTTCCAATGTCTGACGAGCAGCTGGCAATCTTCACTGCCTGCACCGCACGGCAGCACGCCCCTACGGTGGCCGCCAAGGAGGCGTGGCTGATCATCGGGCGTCGTGGTGGCAAGTCGTTCATGATGGCGCTGACGGCTGTCTATCTCGCTGCCTTCCGAGACTATCGCCCATTCCTTGCCCCTGGTGAGCGCGCCACCATCCTCGTCATCGCAGCCGATCGGAAGCAAGCCAGGGTGATCATGAGGTACTGCAAAGGCCTGATGGACGGCGTCCCCATGCTCGCGAAGATGATCGAGCGTGAAGCGCAAGAGAGCTTTGACCTCACCAACTCGACCACGATCGAGGTTGCTACCGCCAACTTCCGCACCGTGCGCGGTTACACCCTTGCCGCTGCAATTGCCGACGAGGTCGCCTTCTGGCGGTCGGAAGACAGCGCGAGCCCGGACAAGGAGGTTCTGGACGCTCTGCGGCCTGCCATGCTGACCATTCCGAATGCGATGCTCTTGTGCGCCTCGTCGCCCTATGCCCGCCGTGGGGTGCTCTGGGATGCCCGCCAGCGCCACTACGGCCACGATGCTGCGCCGCTCGTCTGGCAAGCCTCGACTCGCACCATGAACCCCTCTGTGCCTCAGGAGGAGATCGACAAGAAGTACGAGGAGGACGCTGCCGTTGCCGCGGCTGAATATGGCGCGCAGTTCCGTTCCGATCTTCAAAGCTTCGTCGACCGGGAGGCTGTGGACGCCTGTGTGGAGCTCGGCATGCGCGAGCGGCCTTTCGAACGGCAATGGGAATACACCGCCTTTGTCGATCCGTCGGGCGGCGCCGTCGATGCCATGACGCTCGGCATTGCTCACCGCGAGGGCAAGACCGCCATTCTCGATGCCATCCGCGAGATCAAGCCGCCGTTCAACCCGGCCGCGGTGGTCGAAGAGTTCGCGCTGCTGATGAAAGCTCACAAGATCACGTCGGTTTATGGCGACCGCTACGCTGGTGAATGGCCGCGCGAGGCATTCCGCCACCATGGGATCAACTACATCCTCAGCGGCAAGACCCGTTCCGACATCTATCGGGACACGCTGCCCCTGATCAACGCCGGCCTCGTTTCCCTGCTCGATCACCCGAAGATGATTGCGCAGCTTGTCGGCCTTGAACGCCGTGTTGCTGCCCGAGGGAAGGATTCAATCGACCATCCGCCGGGCGGGCACGATGACCTGATCAACGCCGCCGCTGGCGCGCTGGAGAAGGCCTACGAAACCGACGGACGGCCTAGATCAACCTTCACCGGCCCGAAGCCGAAGCCTGTCTATACCGACCCACTTGGAGATTTCCGATGAACACCCCAATCACCGACGCCAATCCGTTCAAGCGCGATGCGGACGGCAAGATCCCGAATTTGACGGCGATTGCCAATTTGTGCCGGGCCGATCCGCGCAAGGCCATTCTGCTTTGCAGAGAGGCTGGCGAAAATCTCGACAAATGGTTTCCGATGAACCCCCGATGAAGGAGGCAAACATGTCCGCAAGCACGAATTCAGCGCCGGTCAATGCGAAAAAGTTGCGCAAAGCGCAGAAAGCCGCCGTGGCCAAAGCCAAGGCACGCACCGCGAAAGGTTCAAGAAAATGACCATGCTGCTGTCAGCTCATTCTGAGGCGCTTCACGCCGCCCGCACGTCTGCCGAGTTCGCCGCGGTGATTTCCGCGCTCGATACCGACCTCAATGCGGCCATCACTCGCAAGGCCGAACTGGAGAAGGCCGAGGACAAGGCCATCTTCGGCGATGGCGATCTGGCTGAAGTCCGCGCCGCGCTCGCTGACCTCAACTCCGAGATCGCGCTTTACGAAAAAGCCATCGAGGGCGCCGATCTCAGGCGCATCGAGGCGGCCAGGAACGAGGCTGCCGTTGATATCGAGGCGCTTGGCAAGGATGCCAAGGCGAAAGCGGCCGAACTCTCGAAGCGCTGGAAAAAGGTCTATGGCCTCATTGAGCAGGCGCGCGCCGAACTGTTCGAATGCGATGCTCTCAGGCGATCCCTGATCGGCACCGATGGCGAGTTTGAGAAGGCCCGACGCCCTGATCTGCGCATCAACCTGACAACCCTTCGCCGTGAGGCAATGGCCGGCCCGCGAGCGTCTATCCCGGCACGATTGAGCCGCCCGGCGGTGCAGGCGGACACGCTGCTGCTGTCGTTTCTGAGCCTTGGCGGGCCACTCGACAACCGAGCCGGCATTCGGGCGCAAACCAATGGTGTCACGTCCAACGCCGATTTCCGGCATCAGACAGAGGCGAGGGACTGATCATGTGCACTTTCGCCGCTCTTGGCTTACTTGGCACTGTCGTTTCTGCCGGCGGCGCCCTCATGCAGGGCCAGCAACAGCAGCAAATGGCCAATATGCAGGCCAAAGCCTACGAACAGCAGGCGCAGGCCGATCAACAGGCATCCGCGTTCGAACAGGCACAAGAGCGCAAGAAGCAGGATTTGCTACAGGCCCAAGCCCGCGCCCAGGTCGGCGCATCAGGCGTGGCCGTGACAGGCTCGCCAACGGAGGTTCTGGCAGCGAACGCAGCGCAGAACCAGCTTGACCTCAAAGCCATTCAGTACGGCTCGCAGCTTCGCCAGAACAGCCTCCAGACGCAGGCGGACATTTCGCGGTTCAGCGGCAAGCAGGCCAAGACGGCTGGCTTCATTGCGGGTGCTTCGACGTTAGCGTCGGGCATGAAATCGATAAAATTCGGCAACTCGATTTTCTCGTGAGGACTTTACTGATGAACGATCGTCCGCAGTTTCGAATTGACCAGCGGTATCAGCTGCATTTCTGTGGCGCGTGCCTCGGATCATTGATGGCAAACGACACGAGGGTGTGGGTCGACCCGGCCGGCGAGATCAAGCCATTCGACCTCATCGCGGTTGTTCTCAGGCCGCTGGAAATTGGACCCTATGCCGGCTTCATCAATTCGATGGGCGATGATGGCTTCATGGGCATCTGCAAGATATTTCTTGGAACGCGCACGTCCACAACCGGCGAAAAGCTGTACCTGGTCGCCCAGTTGAATCCGCCTGCGATTTCTCCCATCCCGGAGAGCGCAATTGAGGCTTTGCACAAGGTGATGGCACCCGTCGAGGAGGCCGCCGATACAGACTTGGACGAGGATACCCGGGGAGCCTTGGAGCTATTGCTCCCGTTCGCGGTCGAATGCCTTCAGGAGCCGGTAAACCCCGCCTGGAACCCCTCGGAGGCAGCCGCATGACTATCCACCAACACAGCTTTCTTGGCGGCATGACCATCTCGGCCATCCCGGACATGGCCAAAGTTGTCTTCAGCCATGGTCTCACCAGCACTTTCAGGGATGGTTTCATCCCAATGGTGCGGAATTTTCGCACGTTCAAGCTTGCCGCTCAGGAAGTGAAGGACGCCGGCACGGCGCTTGATATGGTGCTCGATAGCCGGGCGATGGCCATCTACGACATAACGGACGATTTCGGGCGCCACACCGCGTTTGAGCGCGGGCTGTCCTCGCTCTCAACCCGGTTCGGCATCGTCTCGCTCATGGCGCCGTGGAATGCGGCTCTGAAGCAGTTTTCCGGCCTGATCACCATGACCAACATCATGCGCGCGTCTCAACGCGTCGCCGAAGGCAAGGGAACAGCGAGGGATATTCGAAACCTCGCCTCGTCGGGCATTGATGCCGATCTCGCCGGACGCATCGTCAAGCAGTACGCCGAGCACGGTGACGAGCAGAACGGCATCCTCTTGGCAAAGGCGGGTGACTGGGACGATGCCGGTGCGCGCGAAGCCTTCCGCGTCGCTGTCGTCCGCGAAGTTGACCGCACGATCGTCACTCCGGGGCAAGATCGACCGCTCTGGATGAGCACCGAACTTGGAAAGACCGTTGGCCAGTTCAAGTCATTTTCGATCTCCAGCATGCAGAAAACGATGCTCGCCGGTTTCCAGCAGCGGGATGCAGCAACTCTCAACGGCGTACTGCTCTCGCTCGGCTTGGGGGCCGTGACCTACTGGGCGAAGGAAACGATCGCCGGTCGCGAGACTTCCGAAGATCCAAAGGTTTGGGCTGTCGAGGCGCTGGACTGGTCAGGCCTCACCGGCTGGCTGATGGATGCCAATGGAGGCATTGAGAAGGCCACGCGGGGCACCCTGGGCCTGTCGATGATCACCGGCAAGCCGATTTCCAGATATGCGACCCGGAACGCTCCTGGCGCGCTGCTGGGCCCGACACTCGACGCGGCGTCCGACATCTTCCAGGCAACGGGCGCGATTGCCGCGGGCGACTTCAAACAGAGTGATCTGCACACCGTCCGCCAGTTGATCCCGATGCAAAACCTTTTCTGGCTACGCACGCTGTTCGACAGAGTCGAGGCCGCCACCGGCGACGCCTTGGGCCTGCCGGACGATGCACAAGCCAGATCCAGATAGGAACCCATTTTCATGGCCCGACCCGCAACCGCTGCCGTTCGACTCCTGACGGGTGAGCGTGAGCCTGTCCGCCTTGCCACGACCGACCCGATCGGGGTCGAAGCCGGCGGCTTGCTGACGATCGATGGCATCGTGACTGAGGTTGGCGACCGCATCTTGGTCAAGGACCAGGACGACGGCACGCAGAACGGCATCTATACCGTAAGCGAAGGCGAATGGTTCCGCGCCGCCGATGCCCGCACCGCCCGCACCCTGCAGAAGGGCACGACGGTTCGCACCCAGCTCGGGACGGTCAATGCCAGCCGGATGTTTATATTTACGACCGATGAGCCGGTGATTGGCACTGACGACATTTCCGTTACCTTTGATGCGACGGATCATTCCAGCTTCGTCACGCTGACCGACCCGCAGACGCTCATCAACAAGACGCTGACCAGCCCGACGATCACATCCGCCACGATGACCTTGAAGCAGGGCACAGCTCCTACCCCGACTGCCGAAGGCGATATCCAGTGGGATACTGACGATGATCGAATAGTGGTTGGCAATGGTGCAGCCCAAGCTGTTTTTGCCAAGGGGCCGCCGACGACCGTTGACAATACTGTCCCGCGCTTTGACAGCACAAAGGGCGCAACCCAGACGTCGGGCGTCACGATCGATGACAGCGACAAGGTAACCGCTTCAGGCGGCTTTTATGTCGGCTCGACTCGTGTCGGCGGCGCTCCCGATGCGGTGATGGAAGATCAGAAATCCTCCGGGACGGATGGGGGGGCTTTCACTTCCGGTGCTTGGCGCGCGCGCGACCTGAATACTGAGGTGCGCGACGCGTCCGCGATTGTCTCCATTGCGGCAAACCAGTTCACGCCGACTGTGGCCGGCTGGGTCGAGTGGTCAGCCCCAGCAAGCAACGTGGGCATTCACCAAACACGCTTCTACAACGTCACTGACAGCACGGTGGCTGGGACCGGGACGGTTGAACGTTGCTCCGGCGCCGGTGACACGTCGACCCGATCGTTTGGCGGGGCCGCTGTTGTTGCCGGGAAAGCCTACCGCGTCGAACACCAATGCGTGACCACCCAAGCCGCCGGGTTCGGATTGGCTGGCAGCTATGGGACTGAGGTCTACACCCGCGTCAATTTCTGGAGGACGACATGAAATACGCCCGCATCATTGATGGCGTGGTGGATTCGATCGCGTACGATCTGCCCTATTTCGAAGGTGGCCCAGAGCCGGGATGGACAGAGGTTCCCGACGATGTTTTCGCCGGCTTTTCATTCGATGGTGAGAAGTTCACCGGCCCAGAGCCAACGCCGCCACGTCGTCAGACAGTTCTGAAATCGGTCGTGCAGGCGAGGATAATCGACGCTGGCAAGATGCCCGAGGCCTACGCCGCCTTGACGCAAAACCCGGTCTATTTCGCCCGCTGGTTTGCTCCTGATCGACCCGCGGTCTACTGCGACGACCCGGACGCCATCCTGCTAGTCACGGCCCTTGGCCTCGACCCTGACGCGATTCTCGCGCCGTGAACCAATACCGTGCGCAAACGCCTGAGTGCCGGCGCCGGCACAAGCGGCCGCCAGGACGCGCGGGACGCTTCCCCGCTGCAGGACAGCGATCAACCCAAACGCGCGCTGGTGAGGCTCTGCTGTTTGTTTGTCTATGCCGCCGATCTAATCCGCTAGCGTATGGCGGACAGGACGCCATTCGTTTAAGAGGAGTCACCCCAGCGACAATACCAAGCGCGCTGTGGGACGGAGCACGGCAGAAGGGGCACGATGCGTACCAAATATAAGAAACCGCCAATCAATGAGCTGATCATCGGCGCCTATTTTGACCAGCCCATTCTGCCTCTACGGTCGGAACACATCGGGCTTTTCTGGTCTCAGGTCCGCAGCGAGTTTCCCGGCATCCAACAGCAACCGGAATTGACGCTCCCCCTGGTTGGCCCAAACCTGACGATACAGTTCGGTCTAACTGACGAGCCCTATCCGATGCCGCGCTTTTGGCTGTCATCGGCCGATGGCACCCTGCTGATCCAGATTCAAAAGAATGCCTTCATTCTCAATTGGCGCAAGCGCGCAGGTGCCTATCCCCATTTCGACAACGTGAAAGGCTTGTTCGATCAGTATTTTGATCTTTTCGTGTCGTTCATTCGATCTGAGCTCAAGGTGGAAAACGTTAATATTCAGGTCACGGAGCTCACGTATAGTAATCTAATTGAGCCAAGCAGCTATTGGACTAATCCGCTGGATACGTCTCGGGTTCTTCCATCGTTCTCGCTTATAGAGCCGGGAATCACGGTTGAAGAACCGCCCGATTTTAACTACGTAACAGCCTTCAAATTTGCTCCAGACCTGACATTGAACGTCGTAGTGAGGACCGGTCGGAAGTCTATGGACGCGAGCAAGGCCGTCTTGGTGTATGAGCTGCGAGCGATAGGGGCATTGGGCACGGCGAACAAGTCTGACGCCGACCGATGGTATGACCGAGCCCATGAAACTATTGGCCATTGCTTTACGACGATGACGAACCACGATATTCAGCAAAGCTATTGGCAGGAGGATTGATTCTGCATGTTGTTTGAAATCTGCTCGACAGCTGCTTTTGCTCCGCCTCCTCCCCCTGCGCTTTATGAGCCGGCCGATAGCCGAGGCTCCGGGCTTGCCCCTGCACGATCTCGCCCACCGCAGCAATCGAACACGAGTTCAGCAACGACCGATGACAGCCAAACTTATCGGTTGGTCGCAAAATCCCAGTTCGTTCGCATGGTCGTTGATCTTTCGAAGCGAATTCAGCAACTGAGGGTCGAGGCCGAACTAGATAAGGTTCCCTTTTCTGTGGCATCGTGCGCCGACTTCCTTAGCTTCGTGCGAGACACGCAGCCAGAACGACCAGCGCTTTTCTTGAACGATAACGGCAATTTGCGAGCGCTTTGGAAGAACAAGTTCCGAGAGCAGGTCGGCCTTCAGTTCCTTGGCGGCGGGAGCATACAATTTGTCATTTTCAAGCAGCGTCTCGGTGCTGACTCGGTGACTCGAGTTGCAGGCGTGGATACCAAGGCGAATATTCTGGATCAGATCAAAGCGAGCGGAGCGCTCGATCTTATTGCTGCATGACGGACGCAAGCCCAGAAAGCGGCAAGTCCATACCCGGTGACCACCACATTCTTCGGTATATCCCGCCGAGGCATATTGAGGCCGGCGTTGTGAATGGCGAAGCCTTCCTGAGGAAACCGCAGGAAAAAGACGCTCCATCGGTCAACTGGCTCGAATTTTTTGATGAGCCAGTCGAAAATCAAGTGGAAGGCGTTAGGTGCTTGGCAAGGCTGACTTACGCGAAGACCGGTCAGCTCGCTAGCTTGCAGGTTGGCAGCACTATCGAATACGTCGCAGAAAACTCCCCAGAAAACATTGGGTTAACAATTGTACATGACCCGCTTGAACCGGAGGGGGCTTTCCAAGCAGATCCAAGTCACGCGTTGATCAATGGGGTGCCGACAGCGGATTCACCCGAGGCGGCACTAATCAAAGATCTATTGGCGGACTGCGTGCTCCTGCCACTGTTTCCGGCCGTTATCAAATAGCCGCCTTTGGAGCAGGGCTATGCCAGGGCCCCGCAAGGCGCGCTTGAATTTCGACAATCGCGGCAGTTTAAGGATTACCGCACATATCTAGATCCAATTGTTCAGCCGGCGTGGGACGGTATGAAAGTCCCTTTGCCCAAATGCGGTCGATCACTTCGACACACGTGGCCCCTGTTATTGGGCGATGATGCCTTGGCCCTCCCGTCAACCAAAGCAGCACAAATATCGCTCCAAAGAACCCCCCGGCAGCAACGAAGAACTTGCCAACTTTTTTCAAGGTCCATTCCCCCCTTTAGTCGATCACTTTTTTGAGCCTCACGCCAGCGCCGCCGCCATTCTCGGGGATGAACTCGACGCCGGCCGCATCGAGGGCGCGGCACAGGGCGTCCTTAGTGACCTCACGAGGTTCGCGGGCATTGCGCTCGAAATCGACGATCGTCCTCACAGCGACCTTGGATGCGGCGGCGAGCTGGTCGCGAGACCATTCGATTAGAGCGCGCGCGGCCCGGCATTGCGCGGAAGTTAACATTCTCGTTCCCATGTTGCACTTTTTGTGTTGACTACATTCGCGCAAACTTGCATGAAATGTGTGTACTTAGCATTAACGATTTCAGGGAGTAAAGCAAATGCCGAACAACCATGTTCGGGCTGCCGCCAAAGGTATGCCCGCAATCAACCGACGCCGCCTGCTTAGCCTGACAGGGGCGGGGCTCGCCCTGGCCGCCACGTCAGCCGCTTCAACGGAAATAGAGCGAGTTGACCCACTCGCCGACGCGATCGCTGAGTACCGCACGAAGGTAGCGGTATTCAGAGCGATCCCAACTGACGACATAACTCAGGCAAACGAGGACGATCTCGTTGCAGAGACCTATGGTCCTGCGGCTCACAGGCTGTGGAAGGCCACACCGGCAGCAACGACGCTTCGCGGTGTAGCTGAGGCAATCCGCTATGCCTTCGAGGAGGACGCGTTCATTGATCGCTCGGCGGAGTCTGTTCTGCTGTCCGCACTGACGTTCTTGGAGCGGGAGCACGGGCTATGAGCAACGTGCCTACTGTTGAACCCTTCGGTGTTTCTGACACGTTCGTCACCGGCGCCGGCACGCTCCAGTTCATGGGGGATAATCTCAGGCTGACTTTGTATGTCTTGCAGCGCTCGACTTATGACGGCGGCACCGAAAACGCCGTTGTCTCCAAGCTGGTCGGAAGTCGATCCGATATGCTCAAGATTGCCGCCGACATTTTGAAGGGGTGCTACGCTCACGCGCCGAAAGACAAAATCAAGGAAGCCTTCGTCGAATTTCTCGAAGGGCCTGCGGGGCGGCACTGATCCGGCGGTACTGCACTCTACTCTAAAAGAAAGGTGACCAATCGCATGACAAAAAAAATGGATGATCCGCAACTCAACCGCGCGCAGTTTGCCGCCGACGCTCTTTACGAGCGCTCTCAAGCGATAAGTCAGCGCATTGCCGAAATAAAGACCGCGATGGACGCAGGAAGCGTGACCACGGCTCAGATTTCCGAGTTGGCGGATTTGACTGACGAAGTGGGCACTCTCATCGAAAAGATCAAAAATATCGAGCAGAAGGTTCAGGAGGGCGACCCGGCGCCGCATCTTCGAAAAGTCTGACCGTTTACCAAACCAAATGAGCCCGCTGCCTCACGGTGGCGGGCTTTCTAGGACAGAATGGCAATGACAAATCAGTAGCAGGCCTTTGCACCCTCGACGGTGTCGACCCGTTCAATGCAATCCGACATTCGCCGCGCCTTTGCTTGGGCGGCCTCCAACTCTGAAACGGCTGCGGCTTTTTCGGCTTGAACCTCTTCGTAAGCCGAGTTCAGCACATTGAACTTGTCGACAAGCTGATTGTATTTCCTGAGTTGCGTGTCGTAGGCGTCGACCGCGATATCGAACTTCGATTTGCAGACAAAGCCTTTGTAGTCGCAGGTATAGGAATCGAAGCAGACGGCATCCTTGGAAACGCATGTCGCACTGCTCCTGCAGACGACGGCGCCGTAATCCAGGCACGCCGGCTCACTGCCAAAGGAGCACGAGAATGATTGGCCGGCCACGGTCGGCACCGCCCAAAGGAACGACGCCGCAAAGAGCGCACATGCGACGCTGACAAATCGGCTCATCTCGGTCTCCCGCCTAAAAAATAGACCCGAGGCCGCGGCCGATCGCAAACAGGATCGCGGACGTAAGAACCTGCGTCGCATAGGTCACAGCGGTGTACTGGACGACCCCGACGCGCTGGAACATCCCGATGGTCGTAGTCGATCGCATCCAGAAATAAACCAGTGTTCCGAGGACGGCCAAGCCAAGGACCGCGTACCAACTCAATCCGGAAAACCCGGTCCAGACGATCGCAATCACCAACACCAATGCGGCAAGTTCTGCCATTCTGCTATCCCCCCTCGTCGCGTAGACGTGCAGATAGTCGCAGGACGGCGCGGAAATGCAAGAAGACCGTCCTGGAGTGTCACGGTGGCAGTTTTTTCCATTCCATCGAGGGGTAAATCAGGGTCGCGCCCTCGGCCACATAGTCAGTGACCTTCCACCCCTCAATGCAGAACTCTAGATGGACAAAGTTGGCGTCCCCTTCCTTTGAACTGAGATCTAGGGCGGCACCGTTCTTGTCGAGGAACTCGCGCAAGCGGTGACGCAATTCGTGCAACCAAAGGTCGGGTTTGCCGTCTGGGAAGATCCGCAGTTCGACTGCAAGGTCAATGTCCGGCCCATTGGACGTATCCTTTTCACGCCGCTGCCCTGAGAACCGCGACCCGAATATCCACGCCCTCTCAACAATTTCCCGCTGTTCATCGAGCCACACCAGCAGGCCGGCCAACTGTTTGGACGTCATATGAAGTCCGAGCGCGGACGGGTTTGCTGGTGGAAGAGAGCTCATGTGTCGCCAGCCATGATTCGTGCAGATGTTGCCCCAGATGTTGCCCTGGTGACGATTCGCCTTTTCAGCGAAGTTTGCGATTGGCAGCTAAGTCTTTGAAATTGTTGGCTCCCCGGGCCGGATTCGAACCAGCGACCAACCGGTTAACAGCCGGTTGCTCTACCACTGAGCTACCGGGGAACAGAGGCTCTCATGTGAGTGGCGCAGCCTATAGCAAACCCGTTTCGGCTTTGCAAAGAAGCATTTCGTATTTTTCGGCGCTTTTTCGCGCCACGATTTCTGGCAATCATGTGCGCGCGTCCTCATATGAGCCGTCTGGCGGGGTGCGCGGAACCGAAAAGGCGGTTGCGGCTTTCGTCAGCTGATGCTTTTTACTTTGCCCGAACGGACCACTGACCAGACATGAGCGCAGCAAGCCACAACCACCCACCGGCGCGGAAAATATCGGTCTTCGGCCGTGAGTTCACCATGCCGCGCTCGCGCGGCCTCAGGATTGCAATCGGTGTCGTGCTGATCTTCGGCGGCATTCTCGGCTTTCTGCCGATCCTGGGCTTCTGGATGGTGCCGATCGGATTGCTGGTGCTCTCCTACGAGTTTGCCGTGGTGCGTCGCCACCGGCGCCGCCTCGTCGTGTGGTGGGAACGGCGGCGGCGGCCGAACTGACGGCTGTACCGACTTCGCAAGCCGGCAAGCCCTGCGAAGGCGTCTTTCCGGCTCGACTCAGCTGGCTAAATGCCCGGACTGGCTGAGAGCCTTGTTTGGAAATTCTGCTCCGACGGCCAGATGATGGCGGTTCTGCGCTTACCTACGGCGCCGCGCGTCCATTGGAAGCGCAGCGCTCTAACCTCCGTTGCGTTCCGGTTCTCGGAGCATGCATGTCGTTGGCTCGACGCGTGGCATCATGGCCGAGGGGAAACCGTCGGGAATGCACCATGGCCGCTTGACGGCATTTTCGCCGCAACCTATTGGAACCGGGTGGAACGCCGGGAGCAATGAGGCCTCGTGGCGGAGTGGTTACGCAGAGGACTGCAAATCCTTGCACCCCGGTTCGATTCCGGGCGAGGCCTCCAGTTGCCCAAGCTCCCGCGCACCAGCGCCAGGGGGTTCCAGTCGACATGAGCCGCGGTCTTGGCGCGGCAAAGCGGATCGATCTTGGGCGGATTGATCTTGAACAGGTTGGTCTTGGGCGGATTGGTTGGAACATGAGCGCTGATTTTGCCGAACGTCGAGTAAAGATGGTCGACGGCCAGGTCCGCACCACCGACGTAACCAGCGCGCCGCTGCTCGAGGCGATGCTTGTCGTGCCGCGCGAGGCCTTTGTCGCTCCCGATCAGCGCGATCTGGCCTATATCGACGAGGACATCCGCATTGCCAATACCGCGGACGGCCCGCGCTATCTCATGGAGCCTTCGCCGCTGGCCAAGCTGATGCAACTGGCCGAGATCGGCCCTGGCGATTCGGCGCTCGATATCGGCTGCGGCACCGGCTATGCCGCGGCGATCCTGTCGCGGCTGGCAAAGTCCATCGTTGCGCTGGAAAGCGATCCGGCATTGGCCGAGACCGCGATGTCGACGCTTTCGGCGCTGGGCTGCGACAATGTCAGCGTGGTCAAGGGACCGCTGCCGGAAGGCCATACCGCGGGAGCGCCCTACGATGTCATTTTCATCGGCGGCAGCGTCGAGAAAGTGCCGGAACCGCTGCTCGACCAGCTTGCGGAAGGCGGTCGGCTCGTCGCCGTCGAAGGGCAGGGGAATTCGGGCGTGGCCCGATTGTTCCTGAAAACAGGGGGGGTCGTAACCGGAAGAGGCGCCTTTAATGCGGCAATTAAGCCACTACCGGGATTCGATCGTATTCGTGCGTTCGAGTTCTGAGTGATTTTGGCTTGCAGCAAAGCCGTTGTCATGTTCGCTTGCGCTTGAACAATTGTTGCTGATCCGCACAACCGGGGTGTTCTTTTGGGGGCAGACAGCAGGGAACCTGAAACACACGGCGCCGGCTGCTCGAATGGGAGAAGCCGGCGCGGTGTGGTTCCCATGCAAAACGAATGAGGGAATAACGTGCCGTCTTTACGAAAGAGTCTTTTTGCCGCCGTCCTCTTCTCGGCGACCGCGCTTTCTCCGCTAGGCGCCTCGGCGGAAACCATTCTCGGTGCACTTTCAAAAGCCTATCAGAACAATTCCCAGCTCAATTCGGCCCGCGCCGGCGTCCGCGTCACCGATGAGGGCGTTGCCATCGCCAAGTCCGGCTGGCGCCCGACCATCACCGGTTCCGCGAACATCGACTTCTCCAGAAGCCATTTCGACCCCCGTAGCGGGCCGGGTCGAGACCTTTCGTTAACCACCGGCAACTTCGGCGTCCAGATCGACCAGACCCTGTTCGACGGCTTCCAGACCAGGAACAACGTCGCCGCCGCCGAAGCGCAGGTCCGCGCCTCGTTCGAGAGCCTGCGCAACACCGAAGAGAATATTCTGTTCAATGCGGCAAGCGCCTATATGGACGTGATTCGCGACCGCCAAGTGGCGGTGCTGACGGAGCAAAACCTGCAGTTCCTGACCGAGCAGGCGCGCGCCGCGCGTTCGCGCTTCGAGGTCGGCGAAGGCACGCGCACCGACGTTGCGCAGGCCGATGCTGAGCGCTCCTCCGCTGTGGCGGAACTGGCGGCCGCCCGCGCGCAGGTGCTGGCGAGCGCTGCGACCTACCGCCAGATCGTCGGCGACGAGCCAGGCAGGCTCAGGGCCGCTTCGCCGCTGACGAAGCTGTTGCCGTCGAACCTCGATGCGGCTATCGCGATTGCATCCATCGAGCACCCGGCCATCCTCGCCACCCAGCACCTGGTCGACGCGGCCGCGTTTTCGGTGAAATCGGCCGAAGGCGCGCTGCTGCCGCAGCTTTCGGCTTCCGCCGGCGTTTCCAGCGCCTATCGCAGAACGGCTCCGGGCTCCGCCGGTACGGGGGAGGACGGCACAACCAATTCGGCCAGCATCGGCGCCACCTTGACCATACCGATCTATTCGGGCGGGCGGACGTCGGCGATAGTGCGTCAGAACAAGGAATCGCTCAGCCAGGCCCGGATCGAGGTCGATGTCAGCCGCGACACTGTGCGGCAGGCCGTGACCTCGGCGTGGACGCAATATACCGCCGCTCAGCAAACCGTGGTGGCCAACAGGCAGGTGATCGCCGCCGCACAGCTTGCCCTGAGCGGCGTCATCGAGGAGCGCAATGTCGGCCAGCGCACCACGCTCGACGTCCTCAACGCCCAGGCCACGCTCATCACCGCCAAGATCAACCAGGCCGGCGCCGAACGCGATTTGGTGGTGGCGAGCTATGCCATCCTGTCGGCTATCGGTCATCTTTCGGTCGAGCGTCTCGCCCTTCGGGTAGTGAAATACAAGCCCGAAGAACATTACAATGCGGTCAAGGACAAGTGGTTCGGCCTGCGCACGCCAGACGGCCGCTGATCCCTTCACCAGTTTCAACTTCCGTCCAGTTTCAAGCTATTTAGAGCCCGCGCGTCCAAAAGGTCGCGCGGGCTCTAATCTGTTGAAATCCAACATGCCCTCAGATTTGGGATTCTCGTAAGGCGATCCGTGGGTTACGCTGTTGCCATGATTCGAATCCGGCTTGGGCCGGACAGGAAATCTGCAACGAGTCACAAGGGCGGCGGATGTGACGATGGCGACGGCAAGCAGCGTACAGCGCGAACCTTCCATGGAGGAGATACTGGCTTCCATCAGGAGGATCATCGAGGACAACGACACCGGCCGCAAGCAGCCGGACGATACGGACGACCTGCTGCAGGATCTGACGTCGGTAGCCGTGTCGGCACCGGCGGTAGCCGTGCCGGCACCGGCGGCAGCTGTGCCGGCACCGGCGGCAGCTGTGCCGGCACCGGCCGCAGGCGGGGCTCCGCCGGAGGCAGGCGCGTTTCGCGCCGAGTTGCGTCCGGGATTCGACGCCAGGAGGTCGGCCACGCTGACCGAGGTGCAGGCGCAACCGTCGGCCGTCGAGCCTGTCATCGCGCGCGTCGGGCCGCCGGTGCGTTCCGATTCGGCTCCGGTCAAATCGCCCGTGACGCTTGCTGGTGACAGGGTCGCGGCCGAAGCGGCCCCGGCCGCCAAGCCGGAGCCGGATGCGCCTGCGACGGCAAGGGTTGCGGAGACGACCGACAGTATCGTTGCCGGGTGGCGCCGTGATATCGCCGCAATTAGCGAAGCGAAGACCGTGGCCAGGCCGGACAGGGCCCCAGACAGGGCTGATCTGAGACAGACGCCGGATGCCGAACCGAAGGCCGAAATTATCGAGGACGCGGCCGAACCTGCTTTCGAGCCGGTCCCGCCGCGAAGCGGGTTGGCGCGCTCGGCGACGAGCGAGGCACCGTCCGCTCGTCCGGCGATCCTTTCCGAACATACCGGCCGGCAAGTTGCCGCCGCCTTCGGCGAGCTTTCCGATGCGTTCGCCAGCCGCAGCAAGAAAACCTTCGACGAGATGGCCGAGGAGATGCTGAGGCCCATGCTGCAGGACTGGCTGGACAACAATCTGCCGACGTTGGTCGAGCGGCTGGTGCGCGAAGAAATCGAACGCGTAGCGCGCGGCGCGCAGTAACCGGCAAATCGCCGAAGTCGGCGCCGCCCCTCATCTGCCTGCCGGCATCTTCTCCCCGTATAGGGACGGGAAGAAGGGCTGGCCGCTACCTTGGCGCACTTTCTGCAACGCTGGAAATTGGCGAAATCTTTTGCGATGTGTCTTTCTCCCCGTCACTATACGGGGAGAAATGCTTGGCAGGGCAATGAGGGGCAGCGCAAACCTCTAAGCGATTGCCCTGCGACGCTCACTCCTGCAAGTTGCCCCGATCTGCCCAGGCGCTATTTGCTGGCATGGCCGTCTGCCGCTTGCTTGCGGTTGACTTGGCCAAAACCTTCCGATTTACACCGGACCAGCAAAAACCCGACAGCCCGGACGCCTTCCCATGCTCGAAAAAACCTACGACGCAAAGATCGTCGAGCCGAAGATCGCCAAAGTCTGGGAGGAGGCCGACGCGTTTCGTGCCGGCGCAGGCGCCGAGGAGGGCGCGGAAGCCTTCACCATCGTCATCCCGCCGCCGAACGTCACCGGCTCGCTGCATATGGGCCATGCGCTCAACGACACGCTGCAGGACATTCTGGTACGCTTCGAGCGCATGCGCGGCAAGAACGTGCTGTGGCAGCCCGGCATGGACCACGCCGGCATCGCCACCCAGATGGTGGTCGAGCGCCAGCTTATGGAGAAGCAGATCCACCGACGCGACCTGACGCGCGATGAGTTCATCGAGAAGGTCTGGGAGTGGAAGGCCGAATCCGGCGGCGCGATCTTCAACCAGCTGAAGCGGCTGGGGGCCTCGGCCGACTGGAGCCGAGAGCGTTTCACCATGGACGAGGGTCTGTCCAGGGCGGTGCTCGAAGTGTTTGTCACCCTCTACAAGGAAGGCCTGATCTACAAGGACAAGCGCCTTGTGAACTGGGACCCGAAACTGTTGACTGCGATTTCCGACCTCGAGGTCGAACAGCAGGAGGTCAACGGCAATCTCTGGCATTTCCGCTACCCCGTCGAGGGCGAGGTTTTCGATCCGGAAAATCCAAAAACCTTTATCACCGTGGCGACGACGCGGCCCGAGACGATGCTGGGCGATACGGCGGTGGCGGTGCATCCCGACGACGAGCGTTTTCGGCATCTGCTCGGCAGGAACCTCGTCCTGCCGATCGTCGGCCGCAAGATCCCGGTGGTGGCGGACCAATATTCCGATCCGGAGAAAGGCAGCGGCGCGGTCAAGATCACGCCGGCGCACGACTTCAACGATTTTGAGGTCGGCAGGCGCCACAAGCTGCCGGCCATCAATATCCTCACCGTCGAGGCGGCGGTCGCCCTCACCGACAATGACGACTTTCTCGCCGGGCTGGAGGTAACGCCCGAGCGTCAGGCCGTTTGGGATGAGCTCAACGGCCTCGATCGTTTCGTCGCGCGCAAGAAGATCGTCGAACTGATGGAGGCGGGTGGCTTCCTCGAAAAGGTCGAGCCGCATCGCCATGCCGTGCCGCATGGCGATCGCGGCGGCGTGCCGATCGAACCGTTCCTGACCGAACAATGGTATGCGAACGCGGCGGAACTTGCCAAGCCGGCGATCGCCTCGGTGCGCGAGGGCCGCACCAGGTTCGTGCCGAAAAACTGGGAGAAGACTTATTTCGACTGGATGGAGAACATCCAGCCCTGGTGCATTTCGCGCCAGCTCTGGTGGGGACACCAGATCCCGGCCTGGTACGGGCCGGACGGCCGCATCTTCGTCGAGAAGACCGAGGAGGAGGCGCTCGCCGCCGCAATCGAATATTATCTGGCGCTGGAAGGGCCGTGGAAGGCCTGGGTCGAGGACAAACTCGAGAATTTCAAGCCGGGCGAGATCCTGATCCGCGACGAGGATGTGCTCGACACATGGTTCTCGTCGGCGCTGTGGCCGTTCTCGACGCTCGGCTGGCCGGACCCGACGCCGGAGCTGAAGACCTACTACCAGACCGACGTGCTGGTAACCGGCTTCGATATCATCTTCTTCTGGGTCGCTCGCATGATGATGATGGGCCTGCATTTCATGGGAGAGGAGCCGTTCCACACCGTCTATGTCCATGCGCTGGTGCGCGACAAGAACGGGCAGAAGATGTCGAAGTCGAAAGGCAACGTCATCGACCCGCTCGATCTCATCGACGAATATGGCGCCGACGCACTGCGCTTCACGCTGACGGTGATGGCCGCGCAAGGGCGTGACGTGAAGCTCGATCCGGCTCGTATCGCCGGCTACCGCAATTTTGGCACCAAGCTGTGGAACGCGACGCGTTTTGCCGAGATGAACGACGTCGCGAGAAACGACGATTTCTGGCTGAACGACGCCAAGCTGGCGGTCAACCGCTGGATCCTGACCGAACTGACACGCGCGGCGCGCGAAATCACCGATGGCATCACTTCATACCGGTTCAACGAGGCTGCGACTGCTGCCTACCGCTTCGTCTGGAACCTGTTCTGCGACTGGTACCTGGAACTGTTGAAACCGGTCTTCATGGGCGCGGACGAGGCTGCCAAGGCCGAGAGCCGGGCTTGCGTCGCCTTCGTGCTCGACGAGATCTACAAGTTGCTGCATCCGATGATGCCGTTCATGACCGAAGAGCTGTGGGCTGAGACATCGGGTGAGGGCAAGGAACGGCCGTCGCTGCTTTGCCATGCCGCGTGGCCGTCGCCCGACTTCGAGGACGAGGCAGCGGCCGCCGACATCAACTGGCTGATCGACCTGGTCTCAGGCATCCGTTCCGTGCGTTCGGAAATGAACGTGCCGCCGGCGGCGATCGCGCCGCTGATGGTGATCGGCGCCAATACCGCAACCCGCGAAAGGCTTGAGCGTCAGGCATCGGCCGTCAAGCGACTGGCGCGGGTCGGCGACATCTCGCTTGTCGATACGGCGCCCAAGGGCTCCGCCCAGATCGTGCTCAACGAGGCCACCATCTGCCTGCCGCTCGGCAGCCTGATCGACCTTGCCGCCGAGGCGGCGCGGCTGCAGAAGGAACTGGTCAAGGTGACCGAAGAGATTGCCCGCCTGCACAAGAAGCTGTCCAACGACAAATTCGTCGCCAACGCGCCGGAAGATGTCGTCGAAGCCGAGCGCGAAAAACTCGCCGAGTATCGCGAGGCGCAAGAGAAGCTTTCGGTGGCGCTGACACGCGTGCGCGAAGCCGGTTGACCCATCTGTGGAATTTGAGAACCGAATTGGCGGAGGAGCGGATTTGCCAAACCGGCCTCCGCTTCTTGGGCGCCTGATGCTCAGGATTCGCGAGTCCTGCGAACGCGCTTTTCGGGCGGCTTCCTGCACGAAAAATAGGCATTCCGCAGCGTAATTCTTGACGTAAACGGAATGTTTTAGCCCCATTGTTGCCATAATGTAACAATGGGCTCAGTTGCCGCAAAACGGGCGGTTTTTGCGTCGTTCCATGTGCGTTTTTCCGAGTTTTTGCTCGATTTGCAGCCAAACAAGCCGTTTTCCGGCTTTGCAATGGAGCTGTCACTTTGTCTGAAATGCGGTCGGCGAAGGCGTACATGTACGCATCGAGAATTCGTTGTTGCGCCGTTAACTCGAATTGGGTCTAGCTTAGTCCATTCGTACTAGGGGAGGGACATTCATGAACAATTTGCGTCGGAAAGCGCTGCTGGGGGCGGGGTGCTTTTCGCTATTGATGTCGGGCGTTGGCAACGCCGGCGGCTTCGACCGGGGCGGTGTCAACATCGACCAGTTGTTCGATGCCGCGCCATATTCGTTCGACGCCGGCGTCACCTATGTTTCGCCACAGCGCACACTGAAGAACGTGCGGCGCCTGGATGGCTCGGGACTGTCGTCTTCGTCTGTGGACGTTGGTGGCGACTATGCGGTGCCGCGCATCGGTATAAAGGCCAATATTGTTGATCCAGTGGATTGCCTTGCGACCTATACGGAACCGTATGGCGCGGAAGCAGACTTCGGAATGAACAACGCCTATTCGCCAACCGCGGTCGAATACTACGTCAAAACTAATGATTTCGGCCTAACCTGCTCCTACAAGGTGAATGTCGGCAAGGGCGCCCTGCGGTTCATTGGCGGGATCTCCTACCAGGAGGTCGATGCATTTCTGTCGCGCCAGACACTGCTGGCCTTCGGCAATACCGGCCTTGGCAAATTCCAGCTTTCCGATGAGGCATGGGCTTGGCGCGTGGGTGCCGCCTATGAAATTCCCGAAATCGCCTTGCGCGCAAGCCTGGTCTACTCTTCGCGCTACAAATATGACGAGTTGTCGGGAACCGTCGACTCCACCGGTTTCAGGGGCACCCCTCCGGCGGATCTTGTTCCAGGCTCTACCGGGGTGTTCCCTGTGTCCGCCTCGGCCGAAATACCCCAAGCGGTGGAACTCAAGCTGCAGAGCGGCATAGCGCCCGGCTGGCTGGCGTTTGGTTCGATCCGCTGGCAGGAATGGAGCAAGCTTGGCATCATTCCGATCCAGGGTGTTCGCAGCCCTGTAACCGGTGCTCCCTCGCCAGTTTCCTTCGACCTGCTTTATCGCGACGGCTGGACGGTTGCGGGCGGCATAGCTCACAAGTTCACCGACCAATTGTCGGCCGCGGTTTCGCTGACCTGGGATCGTGGAACCTCGACGACCTCCGGCTATCAGTCGGACACTTGGTCCGTCGCCAGCGGCATCTCCTATTCGCCGAACGACAAGATCGAGGTCAGACTTGGTGGCTCGATCGGTGTCCTGACCGGCGGGTCGTCGACCTTCACAGGTGTTGGCGACAATGCAAATCGCATCACCTACACATATGACGACGATCTGCTCCTTGCCGGCTCAGCTTCGGTTAAGGTTAAGTTTTAAACATCTGTTTCAATAGCAAAAAGGCCGGGCGATGCCGGCCTTTTTGCTTGAGGGGGTCGCCCGCGACCAAAGCGTCGCTGCAACGACGCCGCTTCCCTCTGCCTCACGCGATCGTGATGTTTTGGCAACAGTTTCTGAACAACCCTCGCGCCACAACCGCGCCCGCGGACATTGCCTACTTCCCGCCATAAACCCGGCGCACCTCGAATGCGTCCCAGGGCATGCCAAAGGCTCGGCGTTGGGGCAGGTCGCACCGCAGGTCGCATCGCCCGGGGCAAGGGAAGAGAATGAACGCCAGAGTCATCTCCAAGGCCAAGCTGCCCAGCCGCTATGTGACCGACGGTCCGGCGCGTGCGCCGCACCGATCCTATCTCTATGCGATGGGCTTGTCGGCGGCCGAGATCGCGCAGCCACTGGTCGGCGTCGCCAGCTGCTGGAACGAGGCGGCACCCTGCAACATCTCGCTGATGCGCCAGGCGCAGGTGGTCAAGAAGGGCGTTGCCGCGGCTAGCGGCACGCCGCGCGAATTCTGCACCATCACCGTCACGGACGGCATCGCCATGGGCCACCAGGGCATGAAATCCTCACTGGTGTCGCGCGAGGTCATCGCCGATTCGGTCGAACTCACCATGCGCGGCCATTGCTACGATGCGCTGGTCGGCCTTGCCGGTTGCGACAAGTCGCTGCCCGGCATGATGATGGCCATGGTGCGGCTCAACGTGCCGTCGATCTTCATTTATGGCGGCTCGATCCTGCCCGGTTCCTACAAGGGCCGGCAGATCACCGTGCAGGATGTGTTCGAGGCCGTCGGCCAGCACTCGGTCGGCACGATCGGCGACGCCGAACTCCTCGAAATCGAGCAAGCCGCTTGTCCGTCGGCCGGCTCCTGCGGCGCCCAGTTCACCGCCAACACCATGGCCACCGTCGCCGAGGCCATCGGGTTGGCGCTGCCCTATTCCTGCGGGGCGCCGGCGCCCTATGAGATGCGCGACCGCTTCAATTTCGCCTCCGGCGAAAAGATCATGGAGCTGATCGCAAAAAATATCCGCCCGCGCGACATCGTCACTCTGGAGGCGCTGGAGAATGCGGCGACCGTGGTCTCGGCCACCGGCGGCTCGACCAATGCGGCGCTGCATCTGCCGGCGATCGCGCATGAGGCGGGGATAAAGTTCGACCTGTTCGACGTCGCCAGGATCTTCGAGAAGACGCCTTATATCGCCGACCTGAAGCCGGGCGGCAAATATGTCGCCAAGGATATGTTCGAGGCCGGCGGCATTCCGCTCTTGATGAAGACGTTGCTCGACCACGGCTATCTGCATGGCGACTGCCTGACCGTGACCGGCCGCACTTTAGCCGAAAATATGGAGCACGTTGCCTGGAATGATAGCCAGGATGTGGTCCGTCCCGCCAACCGACCAATCACCCGAACGGGTGGCGTCGTGGGCTTGAAGGGAAACCTTGCCCCCGAAGGCGCGATCGTGAAGGTCGCGGGCATGTCGGAGCTTAAATTCTCTGGCCCGGCACGCTGCTTCGATTCGGAAGAGGAATGTTTCCAGGCGGTTACGGATCGCAGCTACAGCGAAGGCGAGGTCCTCGTGATCCGCTACGAGGGACCGCGCGGCGGTCCGGGCATGCGCGAAATGCTGTCGACGACGGCGGCTCTCTATGGCCAGGGCATGGGCGGCAAGGTGGCTCTCATCACCGACGGGCGTTTTTCGGGCGCGACACGCGGCTTCTGCATCGGCCATGTCGGGCCGGAAGCCGCCGTGGGTGGTCCGATTGGGCTGCTCAGGGATGGCGACTTGGTTTCGATCGACGCGGTGAACGGCACCATCGAGGTGGCGCTGTCCGACACCGAACTGGCGACCAGGGCAAAGGCATGGAAGGCGCGCGCGACCGACTATCAGTCGGGCGCGATCTGGAAATATGCACAAACGGTAGGGCCTGCCCGCGACGGGGCGGTCACCCATCCCGGTGGTGCGAGAGAAACACATTGTTATGCGGATATCTGAGTTGCTGAGGCTGTCTGTCTTTTCGGCACTGGTCGCGATCGCCACTTTTGGCGCGACCTTGGGCGCCGCAGGCCAGGCCATGGCCTTCGACGACAAGGTGTTCGACGACAAGACCGGCGTGAAGCCGCAGTCGAGCCCGTGGGCGGTGTTCCAGTTCGGCTTCTCCGCCTACAAGAACGGCCGCAAGGAGCAGGCTGCTGAGGCTTATAAATACGCGGCCGAAAACGGCCAGATCGGCGCCACCTGGAAGCTTGCGCGCATGTATGCCGAGGGTGACGGCGTCGAGCGCGATGACTACGCGGCGTTCAAGTTCTTCAGCGAGATCGTCGATCAGGACGTTGAGCCCGGCTCGCCGGAAGAGAGCTATGTTTCGGATGCGCTCGTGGCGCTCGGCGACTATCTGAGGACGGGCATCCCCGGCAGCCCGATCAAAGAGAACGAGGTGGCGGCCCAAGAGTACTACATGCGCGCCGCCGCCAACTACCGCAACCCGAATGCCCAGTTCGAGATGGGCCAGATCTTCCTGAATGGCAAGGGCGGCGTCAAGGCGAGCATCAAGCAGGCCGGACGCTGGTTCCAACTCGCTGCGGAAAAGGGCCATGCCGGCGCGCAGGCGACGCTCGGCCACCTGCTCTTCCAGAGCGGCAAGATCGTTCGGGGGCTGGCGATGATGACCGCGGCGCTTGAACGGGCCGCGCCTTCCGACCAGCCATGGATACGCGGCATGCAGGAAGAGGCGTTTGCCGCCGCGGGCGAGGCCGACCGCCGCACCGCGATTTCGCTGGCCGACGACATCCTCACCAAGGGTGGCGGCGACCGGTAGTCGCGACGCCAACAGCTGGGAAAGACTGGGTCAATAGAAAGAGTGGGGATCTCGAGAAAGTCGAGATCAATTCTCGGTCGGTTGCGTCGGAACGGGACCGGACTCCGGCGTTGAAATCGGCGTGGCCGGCGGCGCCGACGTGGTTTTAGGACAATCGTCGCGGATCCTTGTCCATGACGTGTTGTTGAGCACCATGTCGCAGCGGGCGAGATGGCTCCGACCGGAAAGCGTCAGGCAGGCGACCTGGCCGATCTGGAATGATGTTCCGTTGGCCAGGCATGCAGGATTGGCAAACGCCGACGTTGCCGCGAGGGCGAGCGCGGCGGCACATGGGCAAATCGCAAACCTGATCGTCATCCTGAACCCCGGCCGAACCCGGATTCCAGCGGAAACCCCGATTGTGGCGATATGACGGTCCATCCACCGGGAATCCGGCGGTTCGGGCCCCGAAATGATCAGATTGGCGCAAAACCCAGTTCGATGGCCACCGGCACGTGGTCCGAGGGTTTTTCCCAGGCGCGCACGTGCTTTTCGATCGAGGCCGAGGAAAAGCGATTGGCGGCCTCGGGCGAGAGCAGCAAGTGATCGATGCGGATGCCGTTGTTCTTCTGCCAGGCGCCGGCCTGATAGTCCCAGAACGTAAAAATGTCAGGCGAGTCGCTGACCGCGCGCACGGCTTCGGTGAAGCCGAGGTTCTTCAGCCGGCGGAACGCCTGCCTGGTCTGCGGCTGGAACAGCGCATCGCCGAGCCAGTTCTCCGGGAACTTCGCATCGATCGGTTCGGGGATGACATTGTAGTCGCCGGCCAGCACCAGCGCCTCTTCGAGCGAGAGTCTTTCCTCGGCCCAGCGCTCCAGCCGCGCCATCCAGGACAGCTTGTAGAAGAACTTCTTCTCGTCATCGATCGGATTGCCGTTCGGCAAGTACAGCGAGGCAACGCGCAACGCGCCCTTGTCGGTCGAGAACACGCCCTCGATGAAACGCGCCTGATCGTCGGCATCGTCGCCCGGCAAGCCTCTGATAACCTCGTCGAAGCGCAGCTTCGACAGGATGGCGACGCCGTTGAATCCCTTTTGGCCATAGATTTCGACGTTGTAGCCAAGCGCCTCGATCTCGGCCCGCGGAAACTGCTCGTCGACCGTCTTGATCTCCTGCAGGCAGGCAATATCGGGCGCGCTTTCCGTCAGCCAGTGGGTCAAATTGCCGATACGGGCCCGAACGCCATTGATGTTCCAGGTGACGATTTTCATGACGGCCTCATTGCTGTTCAGGCGGATGGCGTTCGACGAGGCCGATCGTATTGCCTGCCGGATCCTTTAGGAAGGCCATCCATTCGCTTTCCCCCGCCGGCCCGAACAGGCCCTCGGTGTCGCGGTGGACGAGCATCGGCGGCGCGGTGAAGGGGACGCCGGCGGCTTTTGCCGAGGCGTGGAAATCGTCAAGGCCCGAAATGTCGAGATAGACGGTGCCGGCCGGCAGGCCATCGGTGAACAGCAGCCGCACATCGCCGGCCATGATGAAGGCGATGCCAGGCGGATCGAAGCGCACGGCCATGCCAAGCACATCCTGCCAGAACGCCAGCGTTGCATCGAGATCGCGCCCGGCTGAAAGCGCGACCTGACGGACCGCGCTAATGGTAGGCATTCCCTAGATACTGAAGCTGGTGCCGCAGCCGCACGAGGCGACCGCATTCGGGTTCCTGATCTGGAACGACTGGCCCATCAGATCGTCGACGAAATCGATCACCGAGCCGCCCATATAGACCAGCGAGAGGTCATCTATCAGCACGGTGGCGCCGTCCTTCTCGATGGCGACGTCATCATCGTTGCGGGTGTCGACCAGGTCGAACTTGTAGGAAAAGCCGGAACAGCCACCGCCCTCGACCGAAACGCGCAGCGCCGTCTTGCCGGCTTCGCCAGACACAATCTTGGCAATCCGCCTGGCGGCGGCGTCGGTCATCTCGACTTTCATGGCGGTCTTGGCATCAGCGCCCATGGGCGTCACCTTGCTTTCGGTTTCACATGATAGGTATGAAGCGCGAGGGGGCAAGTCAACTGCGATGGAAATTGGCGGGGCTATGGAAATTGGTTGGGGTTATGGAAATCGGTTGGGGCGATGACAAATGAGTTGGGCGACATCGGATTTGGTTATCGGCCGCGCGCCGCCTATGCCTGCGATCCGGCAAAGTCGCGCGGGCGGCTGTTCGACGAGGTGGAGAGCCCGACCCGCACGCCATTCCAGCGCGACCGCGACCGCATCATCCATTCGACGGCCTTCCGCCGGCTGAAGCACAAGACGCAGGTGTTCGTCGCGCATGAGGGCGACCATTACCGCACCCGGCTGACGCATTCGATCGAGGTGGCGCAGATCGCGCGCGCCCTGGCGCGGCCGCTGCGCGGCGACGAGGACCTGGCAGAGGCGGTGGCGCTGGTGCACGATTTCGGCCACACGCCCTTCGGCCATACCGGCGAGGACGCGCTGAACCAGAAGATGGCGGCCTGGGGCGGCTTCGACCACAATGCACAGTCGCTGCGCGTGGTGACGCGGCTGGAGAGCCGCTATGCCGAATTCGACGGGCTGAACCTCACCTGGGAGACGCTGGAGGGACTGGTCAAGCACAACGGACCGCTGACCGACGCCAGCGGAAACGGGCTGAAGGGGCCGGTGCCGCAAGCGATCCGCGACTATTCGGAGCTGCACGACCTCGAGCTCGACCGCTTCGCCGGCATCGAGGCGCAGTGCGCGGCGATCGCCGACGACATCGCTTACAACAGCCATGACATCGATGACGGCCTGAGGTCGGGCCTTCTGAAGCTGGACATGCTGGAAAATGTCTCGCTGCCCGGCTCGATCCTCGACGGCGTGCGTCAGCGCTATCCGGCGCTGGACGATGTGAGGACAGGGCACGAACTGATGCGCCGGCAGATCACGATGATGGTCGAGGATGTCATCGTCTCCACCACCGCCAATCTGGCCCGCATCAAGCCGGACAGCGCCGACGCGGTGAGGGCGGCAGGCGAGACGATGGTGACCTTTTCGGCCGAAATGGCCGCTTTCGAAGGGGAATTGAAAGCCTTTCTCTACAAGCATCTCTATCGACACAGCGAAGTCGTGCGCGTGCGCAACCAGGCCGAGCAGATCGTCAACGACCTGTTCGAGGTCTATTTCGCCGATCCGCGCGCCATGCCCGATGGCTGGCGCGAAGGGCTCGACCGGGCTGATGATCGCATCAAGGCGCGCAGCGTCGCCGATTTCCTGGCGGGCATGACGGATACCTACGCTTTGAAGGAACACCGCCGTTTGTTTGACCATACGCCTGAATTAAGCTAGGCGGGGCTCGATTTTGCCGGCCAATAGACCGGATTCCCGCAAAGCCGCCAGAGCCAGGGCCACACCAATGAACATCTTCGCCGATTTCAACGCGCGAATTATAAAGGCCGTCGAAGCGCTTGATTTGAAAGACAAAGACGGCGGTTCGCTGGACTTGTCGCGCGTCGCCGTCGAGCCGCCGCGCGACGCCAGCCATGGCGACCTGGCGACCAATGCGGCAATGGTGCTGGCCAAGCCGACCGGCCAGCCGCCGCGCGTACTGGCTGAAAGGCTGGCGCAAGCGCTGCGCGCCGACCCGGACATCGCCGCTGCAGACGTTGCCGGTCCGGGCTTCGTCAATCTCAGGCTCAAGGACGCGTTCTGGCAGGTGCATCTGACTGCGCTGCTCGGCGAAGGCCGCAATTACGGCCGCTCGACCGTTGGCGGCGGCAAGAAGGCCAATGTCGAATATGTCTCGGCCAACCCGACCGGACCGATGCATGTCGGCCATTGCCGCGGCGCGGTGGTGGGTGATGCGCTCGCCAATCTGATGGCCTTCGCCGGTTATGACGTGATCAAGGAATATGTCATCAACGACGCTGGTTCGCAGATCAACGTGCTCGGCCGCTCCGCCATGCTGCGTTACCGCGAGGCGCTCGGCGACGACATCGGCGAGATTCCTGCCGGGCTCTATCCAGGCGACTATCTCGTGCCGGTCGGCCAGGCTCTGGTAAGCGAATTTGGCCGTTCCTTGCTGCAGATGCCGGATGAGGAAGCGCTTGCCATTGTCAAGGACAGGACGATCGACGCGATGATGGCAATGATCCGTGAGGATCTGGCGCTGCTCAATGTGCATCACGACGTCTTTTTCTCGGAGCGCACCCTGCACGCCGACAACGCCCGGAAAATCCGCTCGGCGATCAACGACCTGACCCTCAAGGGCCATATCTACAAGGGCAAGCTGCCGCCGCCCAAGGGCGAGAAGCCGGACGACTGGGAGGATCGCGAGCAGACGCTGTTCCGCTCGACAGCGGTCGGCGACGACATGGACCGGGCGCTGGTCAAGTCGGACGGCACTTTCACCTATTTTGCCGCGGACGTCGCCTATCTGAAGGACAAGGTCGATCGCGGTTTCGTCGAGCTGATCTATGTGCTTGGCGCCGATCATGGCGGTTATGTGAAGCGCCTGGAAGCGCTCGCCCGGGCGATTTCCGGCGACGAGGTGAAGCTCACCGTGCTGCTTTGCCAGTTGGTAAAGCTTTTTCGCGAGGGCGAGCCGGTGCGCATGTCGAAGCGGTCGGGCGATTTCGTAACGCTGCGCGAAGTGGTGGAGGAGGTCGGCCGCGACCCGATCCGCTTCATGATGCTCTACCGCAAGAACGATGCGCCGCTCGATTTCGACTTCGCCAAAGTGACCGAGCAGTCGAAGGACAATCCGGTGTTCTACGTCCAGTACGCCTCGGCGCGCTGCCATTCGGTGTTCCGGCAGGCGAGCGAACAGCTGGGCGAGGCCAATTTCGATCGCAATCGGCTGGCCGCCGCCACCGCTTCGCTGACCGACGAAGGCGAGATCGGCCTGATCAGGAAGCTTGCCGAATATCCGCGGCTGATCGAATCCGCGGCGCTTGCGCTCGAGCCGCACCGGCTGGCATTCTACCTCTACGATCTTGCCTCCAGCTTCCACGGACATTGGAACCGCGGCACCGAAAATCCCGACTTACGTTTTGTTAAGGTTAACGACCGACAATTGACCCATGCCAGACTAGGGCTGGTGCAGGCTGTTTCGGACGTTTTGACGTCCGGCCTGACGCTGATCGGAGCCGATGCGCCCACCGAAATGCGTTAGGTTTGACTAAAAAACCTGTCACCTTTTGCCCACATTGCGCTGGTAAGGGCCAACCCTGCGCGACGTCAACGGCGTCCGAATGAGTGCGAGTTCGGGAACAATAATGGCAGACAGAACCCAGCTGAAAGCAGCCGCCCAAAACGATATCGCCAACGATGATCCGTTCGCGGAACTGACCAGGATCATGGGCTTCGACCCGCGCCAGCCGGTCAAGCCGCAGGCCCAGTCGACGGCGGCTGCAGCAAGTCAGCCAGCGGACGACGGCGATTTCGGCATCGACCTCGAGAAGGAGTTGATGGGCGAATTCGGCGGCGACGCCAATGACGGCGCAGCCGAGCTTCGCGAGCCGGCTTTTGACGCGGCTGCTACTGACCCAATCGACGACGAGCTTGTCGCGTCGCTCGAACAGGATCTCCTGCTCGACGACGATGCGGTAGACGAAACCGCCGTTGCCATTGCTGCCGACGATGTGCGCTCTGGCGTTGCCGGAACTCCCTCGGCTGCTGAAGCTGCTTTCGACGACGATTTCGACGAAGCGCTCGCCAGTTCGCTCGAAGACGTGTCGCTATTCGAAGACGATTTGCCGGTGGACGACAGGCTTGGGAACGACGAGCTTGGGAACGACGAGCTTGCCGCGTCGCTCGAACAGGATTTCCGGCTGGACGACGACACGGCGGACGAAACTGCCCATGCCGTTGCCGCCGCCGACCTGGGTTCCGGTGTTGCCGAAGTATCCGCGCCGGCTGTTGAAGCGGTGTTCGACGACGATTTTGACCATGCGATCGCCAGTTCGCTCGAAGACGTGTCGCCGTTCGAAGACGATTTGCCGGTAAACGACGAACTCTCTGCGTCGTTCGAACAGGATTTCCGGCTGGACGACGATGCGACGGACGAACAGAATACCGCCGCCGACACCGCCGCGCCGGTCGCTGACCCCGCCTTCGACGATGAATTCGACAACGCCGTCGCAAGCTCACTCGGAGACGAGCTGACGCTCGACGAGCACGTGCAGGTGGAGCAGGCTGCCGAAGCCGCCGACATCGCCGCGCCGGCCGCCGAACCCGCGTTCGACGATGAATTCGACAACGCCGTCGCAAGCTCGCTCGAAGACGAGCTGACGCTCGACGAGCATGAGCCGATCGAGGCCGCTGTCGAGGCTCCCGCTGCGGCTGTTTGGGCCGTTTCGGATGCGTCCGACGAGGACTTTGCCGACCACGACACCATGCCCGACGTCGCCATGGATGACGTCGACATGGATTTCGACATTCGCACGGCTGAGCCGGTCGAAGTCGACGAGCCAGAAATTGACGAGCCGGATTCTATCGCCGCCAACGACGACGAGCCTTCCGCCGCGACCCCGGAAGATGCGTTGGACGACGATTTTGAATTGAGCTTCGACGACACGCTTGCCGATGAAGCCGAGAAGCCGGCTACTCAGGCCCCCGGCGTTGCAGCCGAACCGACGGCGCCAGCCGCCGTCGCTGAGGAGCGGAGCCTCGAAGACGAATTGAACGCGCTGTTGGGCACCATGAGCGCACGGGCTGCCCCGGTGGCAGCGTCCGCGGCCGCCATGGTCCAGCAACCTGTAGCCGCGGCTGGAGAAGCCGCCGACGAACCAGTGGATCCCACCGACGAACTGGCCGGGAGCCTTGACGAGCAAGACCTTTCGGAGCAGTCGAATGAAGACGCGGTCCAGGCCGCCGACGCCGATCTCGACACCATTCTCCTCGACGGGCTCGAGGGCCATGATTTCGGCGCTGAAGAAGCTGCCGGACCGGCTGATATCGATTTCGACGACGATGCACTGCACGCCGCCTTCGCCAAGGACATCGGTCTGGATCATGGCGACGGCGATGACGTTGCGGCCACCGCTCCACAGCAGGATCCGAATGATTCGCTCAGCTGGATGACGGCACCCTCCGCCGCGCCTGCGTCGGCCCGTTCGTGGAGCCGCGTAACGCCGGTCGCACAGCCGCAGCCTGCCTTTGCAGCCCAGCCGACGGCTTCGGCGACCACAGAAACACCGCCAACAGCTGCGGCACCCTCCTATCAGGATGAGCCGGCCCATCAGGATGAGCCGGCCTATCAGGATGAGCCGGCCGAAGACGATGCCGCCAATGCGGCACCTGCGCCCGATCAAAGCGAACAAGCCTCTGCATATGACGAGATGCCCGATGTCGAGACAGTCGATGTGCCCGAGCGCGTCGTAGCGCTGGCGGACGACCTCGATATTCCGGAACTCGACGTCAATGAAGACGCACCGCCGGCGCCTGCCTATGACGATCTCGATACCGAGTTCGCCAACCTTCTCTCGGAAATGAATGCCGTGGACGTCGCTGCCGGCCCGGCGCGCAGCGCGGCGCATGACGACGAATCCTACAATACCGGATTCAAGCCGGGGGCCGGACCCCAGCCGGGGGCAGGGTTCCAGTCAGGCCATGAGTCCGACCGCGTTGAAACGCGAACCTATGCGGCGAGACCCGCAGTGTCGCCCGTCAATGCGTCTTACGCCGATGCTGCCAGCGGCTTCGATCTGGGCGACTTGCCCAGCGGCCGGCCGGTTTCGCAAGCGCAAGCCAACGACTTTGCCCTGGACGAACTCGACTACGACCCCGAACTGGATGAGGCCATGTCGGTTCCAGGCCTGGCCGAGCAGAATGCCGCGAGGCCCCGGAGCCGCGGCCTGCTGGTCGCCGCAGTCGTCGGCGCCGTGGCGATCGCCGGCGGTCTCGGCGCCTTCGCGCTGTCTTTCGGCGGCAACGGCGGCACCGATGCGCCGGTCATCGTCAAGGCGGACAACGCACCGATCAAGGTCAGGCCGGAAAACCCGGGCGGCACCGTCGTGCCGAACCAGGACAACAAGGTTTACGACGCCGTGGCCAAGGGGGGCGCGAGGCCTGCCGAACCGGTCCAGGAAAAACTGGTCACCAACACCGAAGAGCCGGTGGACGTGGCGGCCAAGGAACCGCCGCAGAGCCGTGTGGTCGATCTTTCGCCCGATGACATCGACACGGCTGAAGCCGCCGATGCGGCCGGCGGCACGCAAGCGGCCGGCGGCACGCAAGCGGCCGGGAATGCCGACGCCGCCGCGCCGGCACCCAAGTCCGAGGATCGTATCGCCCAGGTTCTGCAAGAGGCCGAGCAGGGCATCGAGCCGGATGTCGTCGCCGTTGCGCCACGCAAGGTGAGAACCATGGTCGTCAAATCAGATGGGTCACTGGTTGCGCGCGAGGATCCGGCGCCCGCGGCATCGCAGGTGGCTGCCGTCGAGCCCGTCGATCCGGCGCCGCAGCTTGTGGCCCCGGCGGGTCAGGCCGGCGACGCGGCGCAAACCGGTACCGTAGCGTCTGTTGCCGACCAGGCAAGTGGCGACCTGTTGGGCGGCGACCCAGTGGGCGACCCAGCGGCCGGCGACCGAGCCGAAACCGCCACGCTGGAAGCAGTCAATCTGGCCGCCGTGCCCACGGCTGAGGCTGAAGCTCAAACCAACCAGCCTGCCAACACGCCGGCCACGGTTCCGGTGGCGCCGCAGCGTCCGTCCGACCAGCCGGTCGACGTCGTCGGTGAGGTCAAGCCCGACCAGGTTGCGTCCATCAGTCCGGCGGCGGCCTCGACCGGCGGTGGCTCGTGGTCGATGCAGATCGCCTCACAGCCGACCGTCGAAAGCGCTCAGTCGACCTATCAGGATCTGCAGCGTCGCTATGGCAGCGTGCTTTCCGGCCACACGGCCAACATCGTCAAGGCCGAGATCGCCGGCAAGGGAACGTTCTATCGCGTTCGCGTCCCGGCGAAGTCGCGCAACGATGCGATCAGCCTGTGCACCAACTACAAGGCTGCCGGCGGTAACTGTTTCGTGTCGCGCTAACCATTTCGAACCTCCCGCCCTTGGGCCGAAAGAACCGGCGCGGTCACAGACCGCGCCGTTTTCTATGGTGGAAGGAGTTCCTCGTGTGGAAGGGATTCCGGCTCGAGCGATGTGGCTCGATGCGATTCCCTTTATCTGCGTGAAGCTCTAAACTCCCGCCCATGACCGAATCAAAATCCATGATCCTTGGCTGCGCCGGGAAATCGCTCACACGCGATGAAATCAGTTTCTATCGCAGCGAATGCCCGTGGGGATTCATCCTGTTTGCCCGCAACATCGGCGAGGCCGAGCAGATCCGCGATCTGGTCGCCGCGATGCGCGATTGTGTCGAGCGCCCGGACGCCCCGGTGTTCATCGACCAGGAAGGCGGCCGTGTGCAGCGCCTGCGGCCGCCGCTGGCACCGAATTATCCGGCCGGTGGCGCGCTCGGCGCCTTGTGGCGCAACGACCATGATGCCGGCAACCGCGCAGCATGGCTGATGGCGCGGCTGCATGCTTTCGACCTGCTGCGCTACGGCATCACGGCTGATTGCCTGCCGGTGCTCGACGTGCCGATCGAGGGCGCCAGCGACGTCATCGGCGCGCGCGCCTATGGCAAGGAGCCTCGTGCCGTCATCGAACTGGGCCGCGCCGCGGCGGAGGGCCTGATGTCGGGAGGCGTGCTGCCGGTGATGAAGCATATTCCCGGGCATGGACGGGCCTTTGCCGACACGCATTTCGAACTGCCGACCGTCGATGCCTCGATGAGCGACTTGCAGCGGCATGATTTCGCCCCGTTCAGGGAGCTCAATCATTTGCCGATGGCGATGACGGCGCATGTCGTCTACAGCGCGATCGACCCGAAGAACCCGGCCACCACCTCCGGCAAGGTCATCGACGAGATCATCCGCGGCGAAATCGGTTTCGACGGGCTGCTGATGAGCGACGACACCTCGATGAAGGCACTTTCTGGGGATTTCCCGACAAAGGCGGCGGCGATCCTTGCGGCGGGCTGCGATCTGGTCCTTCACTGCAACGGCGTTTTCGAGGAGATGGTCGGCATTGCGTCGCGCACAACGGGGCTTGAAGGCACGTCGCTGCAACGCGCGCAACGGGCGCTGACCTATATCAAGAACCGCGATCGGGCTGATGAAACCGAGATACGCGCCGAATTCGCCACCTATTTCGATGCGGTGGCCTAGACCATGATCCCGAACGGTGGGAGCCGGTTTTTCGGAACAGATCACGGTCAAACACGAAGTTAGAAGCAAAGGACGCGACAGGAAGTGGCGGAAACGTTGGACAGCAAGGCCGGCAAGGCCGCACCGATGGACCGTCTTTGGGCCGAGAACGACGATTCGCGGCTGACCGGCGATCCCGCGCTGGTCGTCGATGTCGACGGTTTCGAGGGCCCGCTCGATCTTCTGCTGCATCTTGCCCGCAACCAGAAGGTCGATCTGTCGCGCATCTCGATCCTGGCGCTGGCCGAGCAATATCTGGCCTTCGTCGAAAAGGTGAGGGCGCTCAGGCTGGAGCTTGCCGCCGACTATCTGGTGATGGCGGCGTGGCTGGCGTTTCTCAAGTCGAAGCTTTTGATCCCCAAGCAACCCGGCGACGACGGTGAAAGCGGCGAGGAACTGGCGGCGGTGCTGCAATTCCGGTTGAAGCGACTGGAAGCGATGCGTGACGCGGCGGCACGCCTGGTCAATCGCAATCGGCTCGGGCGCGACGTGTTCGCCCGCGGCATGCCGGAAATGGTCATCGTCGAGAAACGCAACGCCTATTCGGCCTCGCTCTACGATCTGCTGACCGCCTATGCGGCGCAACGCCAGAAGCAGGCGATCACCAATGTGACGATCGCCAGGCGCGGTGTGTGGTCGCTCAAGGATGCGCGCGACATCCTGAACAGGCTGATCGGCACGCTTGCCGACTGGACGGCGCTGGACCGTTTCCTGGTCGAATATCTGACCGACCCGGACGAGCGGCGTACCGCGATTGCCAGTTCGTTTGCGGCGACGCTGGAACTGGTGCGCGAAGGCAAAATGGAAATGCGGCAGGACGACGTGTTCGCGCCGCTCTATCTGCGCGGTCGTGCGCAAGGCATCAGGGCAGTTGAGGTGGCATCATGAGCGAGCGCACCAACGCTTCGGTCATTCCGTTCAAGGTCGACGACGAGACCGAAGACGGCGTGCTCGCCGAGGTGCCGGCAGAAAGTCAGGCCCAGAACTTGTCCCAGAATCCCGGCGAGCGGCTGCATATGGCAGAGGCCGTGCGCATGGCCGAGGCGATCGTTTTCGCCAGCGCCGAACCGGTCAGCGAAAGGCAGCTTGCCGGGCGCCTGCCCGACGGCATCAATATTGCCGCGGCGATGGCTGAACTGCAGCAGATTTATGCGCGGCGCGGCGTCAATCTGGTGCGCGTTGGCGATGCCTGGGCGTTCCGCACCGCCGGCGATCTCGCTTTCCTGATGAGCCGCGACACGGTGCAGCAGAAGAAGCTGTCCCGTGCGGCGCTCGAAGTGCTGGCGATCATCGCCTACCACCAGCCGGTGACGCGCGCCGAGATCGAGGATATCAGAGGCGTCGAGACCTCGAAGGGCACGCTGGACACGCTGATGGAGACCGAATGGGTGAAGATGCGCGGCCGGCGCCGCACGCCCGGCCGTCCCGTTACCTACGGCACCACCGACATCTTCCTCGACCATTTCGCGTTGGAGGAGATCCGCGATCTCCCAGGCATGGAGGAATTGAAGGGTGCCGGGCTGCTTTCGGGCCGCATGCCGTCGAATTTTTCCATTCCGATGCCGCCGGCCGACCCGGACGTGCTGACCGATGACGAGGATCCGCTGACCGACATCGACCTTGAGGAACTCGGCCTGTTGACGCCGCGCGTCGAGGAAGATTGACCGCAAACGACGTGCCGAAAGCGATGGTATTTAGCGGCTGCGCCGATAGGTAGCGGGCTGAGGCGCCGAAACTGCGTGACTTCGGCCACTCATTTATAAACTCTGTCGCGGTTGTGTTTGAATCCCGGCGCGAAAGCGCATAGATCATCGTCAGAGAAAACTTTCGAGAGAGATTGTTATGGGTTCATTTTCGATTTGGCATTGGCTGATCGTGCTGGTGATCGTGCTGCTGGTGTTCGGTCGCGGCAAGATTCCCGAGCTCATGGGTGACATGGCCAAGGGTATCAAGAGCTTCAAGAAGGGCATCGCCGACGACGAGGTTGCCGAGGACAAGCGCACCGTCGAGCACCGTGCCGACGAAACCGTTTCGGCAGCGAAGGAAAAGGCCAGCAAGAGCTGAGCCCAAAACTTTAGTCGGAACGTATCGCCATGTTCGACATCGGCTGGACCGAGATGCTGGTGATCGCGATCGTCATGATCGTGGTCGTCGGGCCCAAGGATTTGCCCAAGATGCTGCGCACTTTTGGCCGCACGACGGCGAAGATGCGCGGCATGGCCGCCGACTTCCAGAAACAGTTCAACGATGCGCTGAAGGAGGCCGAGCTTGACGACGTCAAGAAGTCGGTCGATTCACTCAGAAGCCTCAACCCGGCCGCCGAGATCAGGAAACAGCTCAACCCGTTCGAGCAGGCGGCGGCCGACGTCCGTTCAGGCGTCGACGCGGTGATGAAGCCGAAGCCGGCCGCAGACCCGGTCGCGCCGGCTGCTTCGACGCCGCAGGATACCGCGCTGAACAATGGCGCGACGGTGCTGCCGGGCGTCGATGCCCCGGACGCGGCGCCGGCGGCGCCGACGTTTCCGGCGATGACCGATGGTTCGGTGACACCGCCTGTCGCGACGGCCGCGCCGGCCGCATCGCCAAAGGCCTCGGCGGCGAAGACGGAGGGCGCGCCAGCGAAAGCGATGCCGGCCTCCAAGGCCGCAGCGAAGCCAGCGGCAAGACCTGCTGTGACAAAGACCGCGGCTAAAAAGGCCGAGCCGAAGCCCGCACCAGCAACGGTGAAGAAGCCGGCCGCAGCCGCCAAAAAGACGGCGGGAGCCGCCAAGTGAGCATTTCGGAAAAGGACGAGATCGACAAGTCGGCGGCTCCGCTGATGGAGCATCTGATCGAGTTGCGCCGGCGGCTGATGTGGTCGATCGGCGGGTTCTTCGTCGCCTTCCTGTTCTGCTTCTTCTTCGCCAAGCAGTTGTTCAACCTGCTGGTCATCCCGTTCAAATGGGCGACGCAATGGGCAGGGCTCGACCCGCACAAGGTCGAGCTGATCTACACGGCGCCGCAGGAATTCTTCTTCACCCAGGTCAAGCTGGCGATGTTCGGCGGCATGGTGATCGCCTTTCCGCTGATCGCCACCCAGATCTACAAATTCATCGCGCCCGGCCTCTACAAGAATGAACGCAACGCCTTCCTGCCGTTCCTGATCGCTTCGCCGATCCTGTTCCTGATGGGCGCGTCGCTGGTCTATTTCTTCTTCACGCCGATGGTGATGTGGTTCTTCCTCGCCATGCAGCAGGCCGGCACCGACGATCAGGTGCAGATTTCGCTGCTGCCGAAAGTGTCGGAATATCTCAGCCTGATCATGACGCTGATCTTCTCCTTCGGTCTGGTGTTCCAGTTGCCGGTGGTGACCAGCCTGATGACGCGGGTGGGCATGCTGTCGTCCGAGGCGCTGGTCGAAAAGCGCAAATGGGCAATCGTCATCGCTTTCGTCGTCGCGGCTATTCTGACGCCGCCCGACCCGATAAGCCAGATCGGCCTGGCCGTTCCCACCATCCTTCTCTACGAGGTCTCGATCTGGTCGGCCCGGCTGATCGAGCGCAGCAAGGAACGGGAACGTCTGGCGCGCGAGAAGCGGGAGGCTGCGGAAGCGGCGGCCGAAAAGCCGGCGGACGCGTCATCGACCTAGCGGCATCGCCGTTATCTTCAGGTTTGCGGGACAGCGCGGGGCGCGAGGGAACTCGATCTTCACATCTTGCATCGGTCAAGGATGCGGTTTACGCCCCCTCTAGCCTACTTGAGGACGAACAGACCATGCTTGACATCAAATGGATTCGCGACAATCCGAAGGCCCTTGTCGAGGCGCTCCAGAAGCGCTCGTGGCCGGTTGCGGAGGCGCAGTCCACGGTCGATGATCTGATCGCCAGGGACGAGGCGCGGCGCGAACATCTGACCGAGCTGCAGACCAGGCAGGAGCGCCGCAACGCCGCCTCGAGAGAAATCGGCAACGCCATGCGCTCGGGCGACGCCGCCCTTGCCGAAAGACTGAAGGCCGAGGTCGGCGAGATCAAGGCTTTCATCCAGAACGGCGAGGCGCGCGAACGCGAGCTCGACAAGGCGCTGAACGACGCATTGGCGGTGCTGCCCAATGTGCCGCTCGACGACGTGCCGGTCGGCAAGGACGAGCACGACAACGTCGTCAAGCGCACCGTCGGCAAGGTGCCGGCCCGCCCGAACTGGGTGAAGGAGCATTTCGAGATCGGCGAAGCGCTCGGCATGATGGATTTTGAGCGGGCGGCGAAACTGTCCGGTTCGCGGTTCACGGTGCTCAAGGGCGGATTGGCACGGATGGAGCGCGCGCTCGGCCAGTTCATGCTGGATCTGCATACGACCGAGCATGGCTATGAGGAGATCCAGCCGCCGCTGATGGTCCGTTACGAAACTATGTTCGGAACTGGGCAATTGCCAAAATTTGAGAACGACTTGTTCAAGACGGAAAAGTCTCGCCGAAGAGAGGACGTTGGTCAGAAGGCTCTTGACCTTCTGGAGAGTGCGTCGGGCAAGAGCAATGACGAACATAGGGCTTTGCTTACAGAGGCACGCCGCGAAATTGAATTGTACCTCATTCCCACCGCCGAAGTGCCGCTGACCAATCTCGTGCGCGAAGACATCACACCGCATGAAAACCTGCCGCTGCGCTATACCGCGCTGACCTCGTGCTTCCGCTCGGAAGCGGGCTCGGCCGGGCGTGACACGCGTGGCATGCTGCGCCAGCACCAGTTCTACAAGGTCGAGCTGGTGTCGATCACCGACCAGGACGCCTCGCTTGCCGAGCACGAGCGGATGACCGAATGCGCTGAGGAAGTGCTGAAGCGGCTCGGCCTGCCGTTCCGCACCGTGACGCTGTGCACCGGCGACATGGGCTTTGGCGCGCGCAAGACCTATGACATCGAGGTCTGGCTGCCGGGCCAGAACGCCTATCGCGAGATTTCGTCCTGCTCGGTCTGTGGCGATTTCCAGGCACGGCGCATGGATGCCCGCTACAAGGACAAGGACAAGGACGGCAAGGGCAACCGCTTCGTCCACACGCTGAACGGTTCCGGCACCGCCGTCGGCCGCGCCCTTATCGCCGTCATCGAAAACTACCAGAATGAGGATGGCAGCGTAACCATTCCTGAAGCGCTTCGGCCTTACATGGGCGGTCTGGAAAAGATCGAATCGAGATAATGCGCATCCTCCTGACCAATGATGACGGCATCCATGCCGAGGGCCTTGCATCGCTCGAACGCATCGCCCGCACGCTGTCGGACGATGTCTGGGTGGTGGCTCCGGAGCAGGATCAGTCCGGCTATGCGCATTCGCTGTCGATCTCGGAGCCGCTGCGCCTGAGAAAGATCGGCGAAAAGCACTTTGCCGTGCGCGGCACGCCGACCGACTGCGTCATCATGGGCGTAAAAAAAATCCTGCCCGCAGCACCAGACCTGATCCTGTCCGGGGTCAATTCCGGCGCCAACATCGCCGACGACGTCACCTATTCGGGCACCGTTGCCGGCGCCATGGAAGGCGCGCTGCTCGGTGTGCGCTCGATCGCGCTCAGCCAGGCTTATTCCTATGTCGGCGAGGATCGCCTCGTCCCTTACGAGACCACCGAGGCGCTGGCGCCGGCGCTGCTCAAAAAACTGGTCGCCATGCCGCTGCCGGATGGCGTGCTGCTCAACGTCAATTTTCCGAATTGCCTTCCCGAAGAGATCGCCGGCACGGTGGTCACCTCGCAAGGCAAGCTCGTCCACAGCCTGTGGGTCGACGAGCGCCGCGACGGCCGCGGGCTTCCCTATTATTGGCTGCGCTTCGGCCGCGAGCCGGTCGAGGGCAAGCAAGGCACTGATCTCCATGCCATGCGCAACCGGCTGGTGTCGGTGACGCCGCTGCAGCTCGATCTCACGGCGCATGAAATTCGCGATCAACTGACCAAGGCGCTCGCATGAACCTGAACCATGGTCCGACGGCCGATGACCGCGAAGGCTTCGCCGCTTTCCTGCTCCGCCTGCGCGGCAAGGGCGTAGTGCCGAAGGCGCTGATCGCCGCCTTCGAGGCGACGCCGCGGCGCGGCTTCCTTTCCGCACAGTTCCATCCGATCGCCTGGTCGGACCGCATGCTGCCGATCGAATGCGGCGAGGCGATCGAGGGCGCCGACCTGCAGGCTGCGGTGATCGCAGCACTTGCCATCGAGCCGGGCAACCGGGTGCTCGAGATCGGCACCGGGTCGGGCTACACGGCGGCGGTGATGTCGCGGCTCGCCGCGCGCGTCGTCACAATCGATCGCTACAAGACGCTGGTCGAGCAGGCCAAACAGCGCTTCGAAGCGCTCGGCATCGGCAATGTCATCGTGCGTCAGGCGGACGGCTCCAACGGACTGGCCAATGAAGCGCCGTTCGACCGTATCGTCGCGTGGGCGGCCTTCGACAGCCTGCCGCGCTTCCTGCTCGATCAATTGTCGAGCGGCGGCATCGTCATCGCTCCGATCGGACCCGAGGAGGGCGAGCAGGTGCTGGCCAAGCTGACCAAGGTCGGCAGCCGCTTCGAACGCGAGGACATCGGTCTCGTACGCCTGCAGCCGATCCTGCGCAGCGTGGCCGCCGTCATCTAGGATCTGTCGATATTCAGGTGATGCCCGCAACTCACCTGTCTGGTCCGTCTCCGGCTTGCCTCAGCTCAATCACGCCCGTCCAATGCAGCTTTAAATATTTTAAGAAAATTTGCGTCTGATTCTAGAGGTTTAACCGGCCGGTAACATTAACGCGCTTTAATCACGGTTAGTCTGTACCGGGTATCTGCGGGTAAATGCGATGCAATTCAGTATTTTGAAGGCAAACGGACGCAACCTGGCGCGGGGTATCGCCGTCCTGATGGTTGCGGGCACTACGGCGGGATGCAGTTCCCAGGTCTCGCGGTTCAACAGCGTCGACGATGTCTTCACGTCGTCGACAAACAACCAGCGCGCCATCATCGACAAGCAGGACGCCGCCCAGCCCTATCCCGGCGATGCCGCCGCGGTTTCGGCCGCGCCGCTCGACGGCAGCCACACCCAGTCGGTAAGCCGTTCAAGCCTCGAACCCGTCACGACGCAGCAATTGCCGCCGGTCGACCAGGCGCAGCCGGCTACCGCGTCGGCGCCCGCCGCCAGTCCGGCCCGCACCGCTTCGGCGCCAGCCGCTCCCCGGGTCGACCGGACTGCGACCGGAACCGTGGCAAAGCCGTTCAAAGAGTCACGGCCCGACGCCCCGCGCATGGCGACGGCGGGCGGGGAACCGCGTGCAGCCGAGATCATCGTCAAGGACGGCGAGACCATTTCCGGCCTGTCGCGGCGCTACGGCGTGCCCGCCGACGCCCTGATGAAGGTCAATGGGCTAAGCGCGACCAACGGGCTGAAGACCGGCCAAAAGATCGTCATCCCGGCCTATGCCTATTCGGGCAAAAAACCGGCGCCTAAGCTTGCCGGCGCCAAGCCTGCGAACGACACCAAACACGATGTGCCGGCCAAGGCGCCGGAGATGGTCGCCGTGCTGCCGCAACAGCCCAAGCTCAAGGAGGGCAAGTCCACCGCGCAGGTGGATGCATCGGCCGCAGCAAGCCAGCCGAAGGACGCCGCACCCAAGGCGGCTGGTGCCGGTGGCGCCTACACCGTGCAGCAGGGTGATACGCTGTCGGCCATCGCCAGGAAGACCGGCGTGGGCGTGGTTGCGTTGAAGCAGGCGAACGGCATGCAGGACGGTCTGCTCAAGATCGGCCAGACGTTGAAGGTGCCGGCCGGCGGAACCGCGACAGTTGCCAACGCCAAGCCGGCAAAGGTCGATCCGGTAACGACTGCCACCACCCCGCCTGCGGCGAAGACGACGCCGTCGGAAACGCTCGCCGCCTACACGCCGCCGAAGAAGGAAAAGGTCATCCAGCAGGCCGAGGACGACGACGCGGTCGCGCCGAACGCCACCGGTATCGGCAAGATGCGCTGGCCGGTGCGCGGCCGCGTGATCTCCAGTTTCGGCGGCGGCAAGGACGGTGTCGACATCGCCGTGCCGGAAGGAACGCCAGTCAAGGCGGCCGAGAACGGCGTCGTCATCTATGCCGGCGATGGCCTCAAGGAATTCGGCAATACGGTGCTGGTGCGCCACGAGAACGGTTTGGTCACAGTCTATGGACACGCCCGTTCGATAGAGGTCCAGCGCGGCCAGAAGGTCAAGCGCGGCCAGGAAATCGCGCAGTCCGGCATGAGCGGCACCACCGACTCGCCGAAACTGCATTTCGAAGTGCGCAAGAATTCGGCGCCGGTCGACCCTTCGACCTATCTTGAATAAAGAAAGTCGATCCTTCGACCTATCTTGAATAGAACAAGAAAAGCGATTGCGGGCCGCCTGACCTCCAGTCCGGCCCGCCGGCTCAGCCCGCTCCGCAAGGGGCGGGCTTTTTCAGGGGCGTTTCCGGACCATGATCTTGTCCGTAAACCGGGCTCCACTTTTTGCTACGCTGACCTTCGGTGCGGGATCATGGTCTAATCCTGGAGCGACTTGCCGAGCCGGCCTGCCAGATCCTGGGTGTACTGCCAGGCGACACGGCCCGAACGGCTGCCGCGCGTCGTCGCCCATTCCAGCGCCTCGGCGCGCAGCGTCTCGGGATCGATGGCGAGTCCGTGGTGGCGGACATATCCGTCGATCATGTCGAGATACTCGTCCTGCGAGCATTTGTGGAAGCCGAGCCAGAGGCCGAAACGGTCGGAGAGCGAGACTTTTTCCTCGACCGCTTCCGACGGGTTGATGGCGGTCGAGCGCTCGTTGTCGATCATGTCGCGCGGCAAAAGGTGGCGCCGGTTCGACGTGGCGTAGAAGATCACATTGGCCGGGCGGCCCTCGACTCCGCCTTCGAGCGCCGCCTTCAGCGACTTGTAGGACGTGTCGTCGTGGTCGAATGAGAGGTCGTCGCAAAACAGGATAAAACGGTAAGGCGCTGCCTTCAGCAGCGCCATCAGCTTCGGCAGCGTGTCGATGTCCTCGCGGTGGATCTCGATGAGCTTGAGTGGCAGGTCCAGCTTTGCCGATGCGTTGACCGCCGCATGCACGGCCTTGACCAGCGAGGATTTTCCCATGCCGCGTGCGCCCCACAACAGCACGTTGTTGGCTGCGTAACCGGAGGCGAAACGCTCGGTGTTGTCGACCAGTATGTCGCGGACGCGGTCGACGCCGCGGATCAAACCGATGTCGACGCGGTTGACCTTGCGCACCGGCTCCAGATAGCCGGGATCAGCCTGCCAGACAAAGCAGTCGGCCCCGCCGAGATCGGTTTCCGGCACCGGAGGCGGGGCGAGGCGGGCGACCGCCTCGATCAGGCGGTCGAGCTTCCTGTTCAGGGCTTCGATGGTGCTGTCGGTCATTCTTGTCTTTTGTCTTTGCATTCACGAAGCAACGGAACCCATTGATTCCGGCGGTTTCGGAACCGGCTCCAACCTTTTGTTAGGGCACGATCTTTGTCGAGAACCGCGCTCCATAATTCGGGACCATGCTCTAACACGGCTCAACCAGCCGGAAAAGCAGCTGAAATGCTCGGCCGCAGTTGCATTGGCAACTTTACCGACTATATTCCGGCCAAATTTCGCGGGGCCGCCAAATTACCCGTTTGGCGGCTGTTTTTCAAAATTCAGGAGTACTTCGATGTTCGTGACACCGGCATATGCCCAAGGCGTCGGCACCTCCCCGGATATGTTCATCAGCATTTTGCCGTTTGTCCTGATTTTCGTGATCATGTATTTTCTGATCATCCGGCCGCAGCGCACGCAGTTGAAGAAGCGCGGCGAGATGCTGGCGGCGGTGCGCCGCGGCGATACGGTCGTCACTGGCGGCGGTTTCGTCGGCAAGGTGACCAAGGTCATCGATGACAACGAGCTCGAGATCGATCTCGGCGGTGGCACCAAGGTAACGGCGCTGCGCTCGACGATTGCCGATGTGCGCGTCAAGGGCGAGCCAGTGGCGAACCAGAACGCCAAGAAATAAACCGATTGTCGGCGAACGATCTGCGGATACACCCAGACCGACAAACGCCATTTGCTGTATTGTCGCGCTTCAGGACGAACCTGATCTGGCTGGCCGTCGGTATCACGGGGCGCCAACGATCTCGTGATGCCATTGCGCGCTGGTCCCATGACGGCAAGATTGACAATAGTTGAAGAAAGCCCGATGGCAGCATCAAAGTGAACTGCCTTGTGCTCGACATCAACCTTTGTGCGGACCACGGCGAGCCAGTGGCGAACCAGAGCGCCTAGAAAGAACCCAATTCCAGGCGGAACGATCCGCCCGAATGCCGTGACGGACGACGCCATATGCTCTATTTCTCGCGCTTCAAGATGATCCTGATCTGGCTGGCCGTGGCCGCCACAGTGATCCTGGCTGCGCCCAATCTTTTTTCGGCAAGCACGCTCGCCAAGCTTCCCGACTGGGTTCCGAAGCGCCAGATGACGCTCGGCCTCGATCTGCAGGGCGGCTCGCATATCCTGCTCAGGATGGATCCGAACGATCTGATCAAGGATCGGCTGGAGACGACGCGCGACGAAATCAGGACGCGGCTGCGCGATGCCAAGATCGGTTATACCGGCCTTGCCGGATCAGGCCGGGCCGTGCAGGTCCGCATCACAGATCCCGGTCAGGTCGAAGCCGCCAAGACGGCGCTGAAGACATTGACCGACCCGGTGGCCGCCGGCCTGTTCAGCGGCGGCTCCGTCCAGGAAATGTCGCTGGATGATTCCGAGCCCGGCCTGCTCAAATTCGCCTTCACCGATGCCGGCATCAAATATCGCACGTCGACGGCGCTGGCGCAGTCGCTCGAAGTCGTCGAGCGCCGCGTCAACGAACTCGGCACCACCGAGCCGATCGTGCAACGCCAAGGCGACGACCGCATTCTGGTCCAGGTGCCGGGCCTGCAGGATCCGCAACGGCTGAAGGACATTCTAGGCCAGACCGCCAAGCTGACCTTCCAGATGGTCGACCAGTCGATGCCGGTGCAGGACGCGCTCAACGGTCGTCCGCCGGCCGGATCCTCGGTGTTGTATTCGCAGGATGATCCGCCGGTTCCCTATCTGATCGAGAACCGCGTTATCGTTTCTGGCGAAAATCTCGTCGATGCGCAGGCGACGTACAATTCCCAGACCAATGAGCCGGTGGTTTCGTTCACCTTCGATTCCAAGGGGGCGGCGCGTTTCGGCCAGGCCACCTCGCAGAATGTCGGCAAACTGTTTGCCATCATCCTCGACAATCAGGTGATTTCGGCGCCGCAGATCCGCGAACCGATCCTTGGCGGCAGCGGCCAGATCTCAGGCAATTTCACCGCCGAGAGCGCCAACGATCTCGCCGTGCTGTTGCGTGCCGGCGCGCTGCCGGCGACGCTGACGGTGATCGAAGAGCGCACGGTAGGCCCTGGGCTCGGCGAAGATTCCATTCACGCCGGCAAGGTTGCCGGCGTGATCGGCTCCATCCTCGTCGTCGTGTTCATGTTCGTGGCCTATGGCTTTCTCGGCTTCATTGCCAACATCGCGCTGGCGGTGCATGTCGCGATGATCATCGGGTTGTTGTCATTGCTTGGCGCGACACTGACATTGCCCGGCATCGCCGGCATCGTGCTGACCATCGGCATGGCGGTCGATTCAAACGTTCTCATCTACGAGCGCATCCGCGAGGAGCGACGAAACGGTCGCTCGGTAATCCAGGCGATCGACACGGGTTTTTCCAAAGCGCTGGCGACCATCGTCGATTCGAACGTCACCTCGCTGATCGCGACCGTGGTGCTGTTCTGGCTCGGGACCGGCCCGGTGAAGGGCTTTGCCGTAACCTTCGCCATCGGCATTCTGACCACCGTCTTCACCGCCTTCACCTTCACCCGCCTGCTGGTGTCGATCTGGCTTCGCCGCGCCCGCCCGAAGGAATTGCCGCGCGCGCCGGTGACCTTCGTCCCGCCGGGCACGCGAATTCCGTTCATGGGCATCCGCCGCTGGACATTCGCGCTGTCCAGCGTGCTGTCGATCCTGGCGGTCGTGCTGTTCATGACCGTCGACATCAATTACGGCATCGACTTCAAGGGGGGGTCGCTGATCGAGGTCCAGGCCAAGGATGGCACCGCCGATATTGCCGACATCCGCGGCAGGCTTTCGGAACTCAACATCGGCGAAGTGCAGGTGCAGCAGTTCGGCGACCCGAACGACGTCTTGATCCGCGTCGGCACGCAGGAGGGCGGCGAGAACGCCGAACAGACCGTCATCGACAAGGTGCGTGGCGAGTTGCAGGACCATTACGATTTCCGCCGCGTCGAGGTGGTGGGACCGACGGTTTCCGGCGAGCTTGCCAAGCAAGGCACCATCGCCATGCTGATCGCGCTGCTCGGAATCCTGGTCTATGTCTGGTTCCGCTTCGAATGGCAGTTCGCGGTCGGCGCCATCATCGCCACGGTCCACGATGTGGTCATGACCATCGGCTTCTTTGTCATCACCGGTCTCGAATTCAACCAATCGTCGCTTGCAGCGATACTCACCATCATCGGCTACTCGCTCAATGACACGATCGTCGTCTATGACCGTGTTCGCGAAGACTTGCGAAAATACAAGAGGATGCCGCTGCCGCAATTGTTGAACAACGCCATCAACGAGACGCTGTCGCGAACGACGCTGACCTCGGTGACGACGATGCTCGCGCTGCTGGCGCTGGTGCTGTTCGGCGGCGAGGTGATCCGCTCGTTCACGCTGGCGATGCTGTTCGGCGTCGTCTTCGGAACCTATTCGTCGATTTTCATCGCTGCGCCATTGCTCATCCTGTTCAAGCTGCGGCCGGAAACCGCGACGGCCGATGTGGAGAGGCCGGTGAGCGGCGGCAAAGCCATAGCAACCTGACGGGCGGCCAACGGGATGACCAAAGGCATTGTCATCCGTGAGGCGCATTTCCCTGGCCGTGCGCCGATCGAGGCCTATGGCAATGGCGGGTTTCGTTTCGCCGACATGTCGCATCGCGGCTCGCTCCTGTGCCTGCCGTCGGGCATCTATGGCTGGGAGCCGGCTGATCCCCTGGCACTGACGGCGGCGGATTTCGCCAAGCTGCTCAACGAGGCTGACCAGGTCGAGATCCTGCTGGTCGGCGCCGGCAAGGATCTCAGGCCGTTGCCGGCAGCGCTGCGTGCTGTGTTGAAGGCGGCGGGCATTGCGGCCGATCCGATGTCGACTGGTGCTGCCGTGCGGACCTACAATGTTCTCCTGGCGGAAAACCGTGCGGTGGCCGCCGCGCTGATTGCCGTCGAGTGACGTGAGCGAAAACGCCAAAATCGTCATGGAAACGGTGCGCGCCGCCGACCATGATCGCTATGTTTGCGCGCTCTATGCGCCCGAGGACAAGCGTGACGCGCTATTTTCGCTCTATGCCTTCAATGCCGAGATATCAGGCATTCGCGACCGTATCCGCGAGGCACTGCCCGGCGAGGTGCGACTGCAATGGTGGAGCGATGTGATCGCCGCCGAGGACGCCGGGGTAGGCACGGGCCATCCCGTCGCCGACGCGTTGAAGGCGACGATTTCCGCCCATCACCTGCCGAAGCCCGCCTTCGAGAACATGCTCGAAGCCCGTATTTTCGATCTCTATGACGACCCCATGCCGTCGCGCACCGATCTGGAAGGCTATTGCGGCGAGACAGCAGCGGCGCTCATCCAGCTTGCAGCGATGGTGCTCGATCCCGTCGAAGCGCCGCGTTTCGCCGAACTTGCGGGCAGGGCAGGTTGCGCACAAGCGATGACCGGCCTTTTGCTGCTGTTGCCATTGCATCGCAAGCGTGGGCAATGCTTTGTCCCGGCCGACATTCTGGCCGCGGCAGGATCGTCGTCCGAAGAGTTCGTTGCAGGCGATGACGGGCCTGGAGCACAACGCGCCGTCGCCGCAATGATCGCGCTGGCGCAAGAACATCTTGCAGCTTTCGAAAGCGGTGCATCGTCGTTGCCGGATTCGCTCAGACCAGCATTTTTGCCGCTGGCCTTGTCGCGCGCCTATCTCGGCAAGATGGAAAGCTCTCGTCAGTCACCTCTGAACGAGGTGGCGCGGCTCTCGGCCTGGCGCCGGCATTTTCTGTTGTTGCGCCGCGCGACGCGAGGCTGGCCGGACGCCTGAAGGCTGCCAAGGATGAAGGAATCCGGAAAACCGGAACTAACACGGCAGCCGTAGACGTCTGTCACGATGGGTCGCTCGATCCGCCATCGCGCATCAGCGCCTCATAGTCGCGACCGCCATAGAAGATGTTGACGATGCGGACGAGTTCGTCATCGACAACGTAAGCGATGATGGCAGAGTGCTCGAACGGCACTGTCCGCAATCCCGGCGCAATGTCATCGCGCGACCGGCCACCACGAGGCGCATTGCCGATGCTCTGGCAGCGTTATTTAATTTGATCGACAAAACCATTTGCGATGCTTTCGCTGCCGCTGCTCTCAAGGATGTAGGCAGCCATCGCTTCGAGATCGGCAATAGCTTCTTCGCTAAGAGCGACGGCGAGACGCTGTATCATCATTGTCTCGCTCGCGTTGTGAAATCCGGCTCTTTACCCTGTCGATTGCTTCTTCGAGCGAAACAGCGGGCCTTGTATCCTCGATCGATGCCTTCACGCGCGCCCTGATCGACGCCATCCGCTCGGCATGCTCTTCCTCCTCGCGCTGGAAGGCACGAAGTGCTGCGCGGATCACCTCGCTCGCCGAACCAAAGGTACCATCCTCGACTTTTTCGCGGATCATGCGCGCCATGGCGGGCGTGACGGTGACGGACAGTTTCTCGGCGGGCTCCATGGAATTGCTCCCTGTGGCGAGGTAGGATAATATCCTACTCTCCGATCAACTGATCGACAAGACCGGAAAAGGCTATTCCGCTGCTTCCGCCCGCGAAGGCAGCCCCAGCCATTGCCGGCAATCATCCAACGCACGCGATGTAACAGCACGCCTCCTGGCGACGGTCTTGTCCTTGCCGCGCAGGCGTTTTCCCTCGGCTTTCGGCGCTTCCACCGGAGGGAACAAGCCGAAATTGATGTTCATCGGCTGGAATGAGCGCTTTCCCGGCTCGTCGTCGGAAACGATGTGACCGCCGGTAATATGGTTGAGCAGCGCGCCAAAGGCTGTGGTCATCGGCGGCAGCGCCGGCGCGTGGCCCAACCGCTCGGCGGCGGCAAAGCGCCCGGCAAGCAGGCCGATGGCGGCACTTTCGACATAGCCCTCGCAGCCGGTGATCTGGCCGGCGAAGCGCAGGCCGGGCCGTGATTTCAACTGCAGCGATTGGTCAAGCAACGTCGGCGAATTGATATAGGTGTTGCGGTGCAGGCCGCCGAGGCGGGCAAACTCGGCGTTTTCGAGGCCCGGGATGGTGCGGATCACGCGCACCTGCTCGGCGTGCTTCAGCTTGGTCTGGAAACCGACCATGTTGTAGAGCGTGCCCAGCGCATTGTCCTGGCGAAGCTGCACGACGGCATAGGCCTTTACCGACGGATTGTGCGCATTGGTCAGCCCCATCGGCTTCATCGGCCCATGGCGCAGCGTCTCGACGCCGCGCTCGGCCATGATCTCGATCGGCAGGCAGCCGTCGAAATACGGCGTGCCTTCCCATTGCTTGAATTCGGTCTTTTGGCCGTCGACAAGCGCCTGCACGAAGGCAAGATATTGCTCCTTGTCCATCGGACAGTTGATGTAATCCTTGCCGGTGCCGCCAGGTCCGACCTTGTCGTAGCGCGACTGGAACCAGCAGATGTCCATGTCGATCGTGTCGAAATGGACGATCGGCGCGATGGCGTCGAAGAAGGCGAGCGCATCGGCCCCGGTCACTTCCGCGATCGATTGGGCGAGCCCAGGTGCGGTCAGCGGGCCGGTGGCGATGATCGCCTGGTCCCAATCCGCCGGCGGCAGGCCTGGCACTTCCTCGCGCTGGATGGTGATGAGCGGGTGCGCTTCGAGCTTTTTTGTCACCGCTCCGGAAAACCCGTCGCGGTCGACAGCCAGCGCACCGCCGGCCGGCACCTGGTGCGCGTCGCCGGCGCTCATGATCAGCGAACCGGCCAGCCGCATTTCGGCGTGCAGCAGGCCGACGGCGTTGGTCTGCGCATCGTCGGAGCGGAAGGAATTGGAACAGACGAGTTCGGCCAATCCATCCGTCTTGTGCGCATCGGTGCCGCGGATGGGACGCATTTCATGCAGCACGACGGGAACGCCGGCTTCGGCCGCCTGCCAAGCGGCTTCAGAACCGGCCAGGCCACCGCCGACGACGTGAATGGGTTTCTTGTTCATGAGCGCCGAAATAATCCTTTGTAGCTGCGATTGCAATTACGCGAGCCGGCGGCGTTGTTGCCGCCAAGCGCGGCAATCGTCTACTGTCGGAGAATGGACGGGATGCTTGGGATCTTTGCCAGAGCGACATTTCTGACAGTCGTGATCGGCGTGGGCGGAGCAGCGGCCGCCGGCGAACTGGCTGCGACGGCTTCCAAGCGGATCCCCATCTGCCACGGCTACAGTTGCAACTATCGCACGATGCTGGCGCTTGGCTCCGGTGACGGCGCGCGTCTCCGCTCTATTCTGCGTGCCGGCGCCGGTTCGCCCCAAGCCGAGCGAGCCGCCATTTCGAAGGCTGTTCGCTATTTCGAGCAGCGCATTTTCCGGGCCACCGGCATTCGCGATCTGCCGCAGTCGGAATTCGGCGCATCGCGCATCAGAGGCCAGATGGATTGTGTCGACGAATCGACCAATACACATGCGCTGCTGGTCTATCTTGCCGAGCGAAAATTGCTCAGGTTCCACAAGGTCGAGGACAAGGCCTCGCGAGGCTTGTTTGTCGACGGGCGCTATCCCCATTGGACGGCGGTGATCAGCGACCGCAGGGGCACCGAGTGGGTGGTGGATTCCTGGTATGCGCCGATGGGCGGCGCACCGGACATTTTTCCGCTGAGCCAGTGGAAGAAGCGGGGCGTGCTGGAAAGCGGTGCGCTCGACTGACGACAGGGACTTCCCCGCCAGAACGAATTCCCAGAACGATTCTCAGAGTGTGCGTCGAGCCTGAAAAACAACGACACCCGCCGGGGGAGGATCCGGCGGGTGTCGTTTTGCTGGTCGATCCTCGGGAGGAGGTGAAGATCGACCGTATTCGCCATCGCCGGGGAGGAGGTCGGCTTTGACGAAATTCCTTTCGCCTGATGGACGAAATTGCTTCGCCCTGGGGGAAACAGCGCCCGCCGCGGGAGGAGGTGCGGCGGGCGCCGTTTTTGTGGTCAACCCTCGGGAGGAGGTGAAGGCTGACCGTATCCGTCAGGGTCGGGGAGGAGGTCGACCCTGGCGAAATTCTGACTAGATCGCCTTGCGGGCGATGCTCTTGATCTCTTCGCGGACGATGCCGAGATCATGCAGCTGGCGGTTCGAAAGGCGACCCAGCTCGGTAACGGTCGAGCGATAAACGCGCCAGTTACGATAGTTGCGGATCAGGTTCATTGTCGTTCTCTTTTCAAGTCAAACTGGTTCGGACCATTTGCGGTCCGAAGAGGATTAGACCGCCTTGCGGGCGACGTAGTGGATGTCGCTGCGGCTGATGCCGAGGTCGGTCAGTTCGCGGTTGCTCAGGCGGCTCAGCTCGGAAACGGTGTCCCGGTAGCGGCGCCAGTTGCGGTAGTTGCGGATCAGGTTCATGGTATTCTCGTTTCGTCTTTCTTCCGGATCATTCCGTCTTTGTGTACGCCCTGAAGATAGGTCGGGTCATATCGATTTAAAAGCGCTATTGGTGCATGGCAGCAATGCAAATTGTGCAATGCACAATCGCCGGCAGTTCCCGTCTTCGATATAGATAGGCCCGAATCGGAAAATGCCGTAGCGTCAACGGTTTGTCCGGGTCGGTTGAAGAGACGACCAAGCTGGAGGAGAAAGGCATGGCGAGCTATTCGTCGCGGGTCAGGGCCGATATCGCACGATGGCTGCAGGCTGGCCTGATCGACGCCTCGACGGCCTACGCGCTGACGCGCGACGTCGAGGCCAATGAGCGCAAATCGCTGAGCTTCGGCTCGATCCTGGCGATGATGGCGGCGTTGCTTTTTGGTGCGGCCGTCCTGATCTTCGTCGCCGCCAACTGGGAAGCCATCCCGCGGCTGGCGCGCGTGGCAGCCCTCTTCGCCATCATCTTCGCCGGCTATGTCGGCGGCGCCGTTCTGAAGACACGCGACCATGCTGCAATCGGCGAGGCACTCTGGATCGTCGCCGTGGCGGCATTTGGCGGATCGATCGCGCTGATCGGCCAGATGTATCATTTGTCAGGCGACGAAGCGTCGGCCTTGATCACCTGGGGCGCGGGCACCGCCCTGGCGGCAGTTGCGCTGCGCTCGAACCCGCTGACCGTCGCTTCTGTCGGCATTGCCGACGCGTGGCTGTTCCTGAGAGGGTTCGATTATTTCAGGCGCACGGAATTTCCGCACCTCTTCGTCGCCATGGCGATCGTGTTGTTCGCCATTTCGTTCTGGACCCGCAGCCAGGCGGCGCGGCATCTGATCGTCCTGTCGGTCATCTTCTATCTCGTGCTGTTGTTTACGGAATACGAAACGCTGCAGGTCGCCGTCCCGCTCATTGTCGTGTCGGCGCTGCTTTTCGCGGCTGCGATCCTCGCTGCCGAGCCCGTCGACCGGATATTGCAGCTTGGCGGCCGTCTGCCCTTGCACGCGCTGATCGGGTTTCTCACCGGCCTGGCGATGATCCAGTTCGAACTGGCCAGTGAAAGCAATAACAGCGGCTTTGGCATTGCCTCGGCCATTGCGCTTGCCGGCATTGTCGCGGCAATCGTGCTGGGCGGCCGCGAGAGCAGGGGCTTGCGCTGGGTTGCCTATGCCGGCTTCGCCTTCGAACTCGCCATCATCTATGTGGTGATGCTGCAGTCGATGCTCGACACGGCAGGCTTCTTCCTTGCAGCCGCTGTGCTTCTTGGCCTGCTTGCCCTTGTCATCCTCCGCGTGGAGAAGCGCATGAGGCTCCCGAGCGTAGAAGGAGCAGCGGCATGATGACCGGAAAAAAACTGATCATTTCAGCGCTGGTGCTGACACTCGTCCAGATCGGCTTCCTGAGCTGGATCATCGCCGGCCGGGCGGCGATCCTGCGCGACGGCAAGCAGGTGCTGCTGAGGGTCGAACCGATCGACCCGCGCGATCTGCTGCGCGGCGACTACATTATACTCAGCTATGATATTTCGCGCCTGCCGGTGAAGCTGATCGCCAACATTCCGACCGGCAAGCTGACGAGCGACGATACGCCGATCGTGGTCAGGCTGAGACGGGGCTCCGACGGCTATTGGGGCGCGACCACGGCCTGGTTCGGGCAAGCGCCGGCACCGGCAGCATCCGATGAAGTCGATATCGTCGGGCATGTGTCAGAAGGGTGGGATCTCAGCGCAGCCACGACGATCGCGCCGAATTACGGCATCGAGCGCTTCTATCTGCCGGAAGGCGAGGGGATGGCGATCCAGAACGATATGCGGGTGCGGCCGTTCGGCGTCCGCGTCGCAATCGCAACCGATGGCGCCGCGCAGATCAAGGCGCTGATGGACGGCGACAAGACGCTGTTCGAGGAAGCGCTCTATTAGAATTGGCCCGGATTAGAATTGGGAAAGCGCGACCGCGGCCCCCAACGCCTTCCGGTACTGGAACCTTAGTCCACTGCTCGAGGGAGCAGTGGTGCGGGTAGAGGGACTCGAACCCCCACGTTCTCACGCCAGAACCTAAATCTGGTGCGTCTACCAATTCCGCCATACCCGCTGGCTTCGTGTCACCGTGACTTGTCTATGTCACAACCCATGTCACAAGTTCAACACTTAGATTTTCGAGGTTTTTGGGCCTCGCGTTGGTGTCCGGGGGGCACGGCGCGGACTTTTCTTGCCGCCTATCGATGCGCCGGCTCCCGTAATTACCCCGCGGCTACCGCCGATCGAAGCGCCGACTCCCGCATTGACGCCGCCACTGCCGCCGATCGAGGCGCCGAGACCGGCGTTTACACCGCCTCGGCCGCCAACCGATGCGCCGAGACCGGCGTTTACGCCGCCTCGGCCGCCAACCGATGCGCCGGCGCCGACGCTAATGCCGCCTGCGCTGGAGGGAAAAGAAAGAGATAAAACAAGTGCACCACAGGCCAAAGCTGCGGCGAAACTGTTAACGACGTTTGCCATGACACTCTCCTTTGGTAATTACCCCACAGCAGCAGTTTCAAATTTGCTACTTTAGCAATAACGAACTCAGAGAGCACCGGCCTCGTTGCAGCGGGTGTGAGTGCCAATGTTGGTGGGACGACCGGGGTCGGCGTCGGTGTAGGCGTCGGCGGCGGGACCCTTGCTGGCACACCCGGGACTCCTGGAACACCCGGGACTCCTGGAACACCTGGCGTGAGCGTGGTCGCGCAGTTGTCCAGCAGCCAGTTGATACGGATGAAGAAGCGCTGCGTCGACGTGCTCGGGAGCGGCGGGACATACGATCGCGACGTGCGTGAGCTCTGCTTGCTGATCGCACGACGCTGAGAAGACTGTTGCGCAAACGGGAGTGTCGCATCGGCCGTACAGGCTTTGACAACACTCTCCTGGCCTCGCGGCCGGCCCGCCACTCGCAAGGTGGCGGGCTTCTCTGCGTCAGGACCGCTGCGCCAAGCGGCTGACGACTTCGGGGTAGCTACACCAGCGGGAGCCAAGTCGGAGTGGAGCCTAAAATCCAGCGCGTCCAGCAATTCCGCCGCATCCGCGTTGCCCGCAGGCAGCCATCATTCTGTCAATGTCGCGGTCAAAATAGCGGCCGTTCGCCGGCGCATGATCCCGAAAAACGAAAAATCGTATTTTTGGGGATCATGCGCCAAAATCAAGGTGCTCCAGCTTCCTGTGCGCGTCCAAGATGACGCGCGGCGCTGTAGTCGCGAAGATGGTTGAAAATCGGCCGCGCCTGTGACAAAAGGCGTGTCGAATGTGACGGGATGCGACGATCCACTTCTGCAGAATGTGATAAGAAGTCGGAAAAACAAAGACTTATTCACATTTTGGAGCGTGTTTCTGGACGATTTTGAGCCGCGTTGAGTGGACAGATCGCCAAGTCCCGCACCAAAAAGCCATTCCCGGCAAGATCATACCGGCAGGCTGTAAACGGCAAGAGCCGTTTGGCTGCGGAAACGAAGGTTCTACGATGCAGGTCACCGAAACGCTCAACTCCGGTCTCAAGCGCGAGATCAAGATCACCGTGCCGGCCGGTGACATGGAAGCCAAGCTGATGGCGCGGCTTTCAGATGCCAGGAGCAAGGTCCGCATCAACGGCTTTCGCCCCGGCAAGGTGCCGGTGCAGCACCTGCGCAAGGTCTATGGCAAGTCGTTCATGGCCGAAGTGGTCAACGAGATCCTCAACGATTCGACCCGTTCGATCATTACCGGCCGTGGCGAAAAGGCTGCCATGCAGCCCGAAGTGATCATGACCGAGGACGAGAAGGAGGCCGAGAAGATCCTGGCCGGCGGCGCCGACTTCGAGTTCCGCCTGAACTACGAGATCATTCCGCCGATCGAGATCAAGGATTTCTCCGACATCAAGGTGACGCGCCAGGTGTTCGACGTGCCGGATTCGGAAATCGACGAGCAGGTCAAGCGTGTCGCCGAATCGGCGCGCACCTACGAACCGAAGACCGGCAAGGCCGCCGAGGGCGACCGCGTGACGATCGACTATGTCGGCAAGATCGATGGCGAAGCCTTCAGCGGCGGCGCCGGCACCGACCAGCCGCTGGTGCTCGGCTCCAAGGAATTCATTCCCGGCTTCGAGGATCAACTCATCGGCAGCAAGGCCGGCGACGAGAGGCAGGTCACGGTCACATTCCCGGAAAACTACCAGGCGGCGCATCTTGCCGGCAAGGAAGCCACCTTCGACGTCACCGTCAAGGAAGTGTCCCAGCCCGGTGCGTTGGAGATCAACGACGAAATGGCCAAGAATCTCGGCCTGGAGTCGCTGGAGCGCCTGCGTGAGGTGGTGCGCGGCCAGATCGAGAACCAGTTCGGCTCGATGACGCGCCAGAAGATCAAGCGCCAGCTGCTCGACCAGCTCGATGCCGCCTACTCGTTCGAGGCGCCGTCGAAGCTTGTCGAGGCCGAGTTCAACAACATCTGGAACCAGGTCAACCGCGATCTGGAAGCCGCCGGCCGCACCTTCGCTGACGAGGAGACGACGGAAGAAGAGGCGCGCGCCGAATATATGCGGCTTGCCGAGCGCCGTGTGCGTCTCGGCCTGGTTCTCGCCGAAATCGGCGAGAAGGCCGGCGTCACCGTGTCGGACGAGGAATTGCAGCGCGGCCTGCTCGAGCAGGTGCGCCGCTATCCGGCCAACCAGCAGCAGGAAGCCTTCGAATTCTACCGCAGCAATCCCGAAGCGCTGAACACGTTGCGCGCGCCGCTGTTCGAGGAGAAGGTGGTCGACCATCTGCTCAGCCAGATTTCGGTCACCGACGTCAAGGTCAGCAAGGAAGAGCTGATGGCCGACGACGAGGACAGCGAGACGGCCAAGGCGAAGCCGGCCAAGAAAGCCGCAGCGAAGAAGGCCGACGCCAACAAGGCCGACGATGCGGAAGAGCCCAAGAAGAAGGCCGCGCCGAAGAAGAAAGCTGCCAAGGACGCCGAATAGCACAACATCTGCTGGATGTGAAAGGCCGCCCTCGAGGCGGCCTTTTTTTCGCCGCGCCGCATTACTCGTGAGGCAATTGGCTGACGAGGATACGCATCACCGTTACTCGCTTGGGCAGCTCAACGAGAAACTCTTCGTCACGCGGCAGGTGGTGGATCTTGTGCGGGTCGCCGCCGGTGAAGCTCGCCATGGCATCGACGTCAGGCCAGTACGAGATCGTCACGAACTCCGTCTCTTATTCGCGATCTTCGCGAAATAACTGTACGCCGAGTGCCTTCTCCTGAAGCGGCGGAATGCCTTCGCGGCGTAGGTATGGCTCGTAGGCGTCCGCCAGATCACGGCGTGTCGTTCCCCGCCAGATCCGGGCGATTGTGGCGTTGTCGATCATGGAGTGCGCTCCTCTCGATGGGTGGTCAGCAATGGCGGAATCCGCTGCGGTGTTGTGCGGGCGATTAATGCAGGACCTTGCCCAGAAACCGTCGCACCAGTGGCAGGGCGACCTCGAAATGGGTCTCCAGCAGCCAGTGCCCTGCTTCGTTCAGCAAATGCAGCTCGGCCTCAGGGAGATCGCGCAGATAGGCGCGCGCTGCCGGCTCGGGCATGTATTCGTCCTTCGGTCCCCAGAGGATCATTGCCGGTGGCCGCCGCTCGCGCAGGTATGCCTGGTAACGAGGGAACCAGTCGAGATTAGCCTTGAGCTTCTCCATCAGTCCGACTGAAAGCGCACGGCGCACAGGCGTATCCATCAGCGGCCAATGCAACTTCCACAGATCGGGCGGGACACGTCGAGCGACGTCGTCATCGACTTCGCCTACGAACTCGGCGCGAAAGCCGTCTTCGCTCACCGCCTGTTCGAGCGGTGCACGGTTGGCTGGCGAAGGATCACGCCAGAAGCGCCGGATCGTTTCGTATTTCGGGCCAAGAGCATCGGCGTAGATGTCGCCATTCTGGATGATCAGGGCCCTGATCCGCGATGGGCGCGCTATGGCGTGGCGCAGGCCGATCTGCGAGCCGTAGTCGTGCAGCCATAACGCGTAGCTGCCGAGCTCCAGCGCGTCGGTGAACCGCTCCAGGAACGTTGCATAGGCATCAAAATCATAACCGAACCGTGCCGGATCGCCACTGTAGCCAAAGCCGGGGAAATCCGGCGCGACCGTCCGCCACCGATCGGCGAGCGCCGGCATCAGCCGGCGATATTGGAAGGATGAGCAGGGATAGCCATGCGGAAGCAGCAACACCGGCGCGGTTTCAGGACCTGCTTGTCTGTAAAAGACGGTGTCGCCGTCGATCGTGCGGGTGCCGTGGCGCACCTCCAGGTCGCTCCTGTCGTTCATACACTTCTCTGATCTTTTGATCTTCCAGATGTTTAACCGTAGCTGGTTTAACGCCATTACCCGGTATGCGTTCCGATTGCGCTCGACGCCGATCGGCCTGCCTCGTCGCCTCTGCCGCGATCCCGCGGGTCGACTTCTTCTATCTGCCGGCCGGATTCTGTGGTATGTAGATGCCGCAATTCCATGCGGGAGACGCGGATATTCCGCTCTGTCGTGCAAGGGGCGCATGACGGCGAAAGTGTCGGCAGGCGCAGATCGTCCAAGGCAGATTTGGCGATCTTGGAGGAAATGCCATGCGTGCAATCGCGTTTTTCGCAGTCGTGTCCGTTGCGACCTTTGTCACGAGCCAATCCCAGGCACAGGATGCCGCCGCCGGTGAGAAGGTCTTCGCCAAATGCAAGGTTTGTCACGTCGTTGACAAGGACCAGAACAAGGTCGGGCCGTCGCTGAGCGGCGTCATCGGCCGGACGGCCGGCACGCATCCGGGCTTCAAGTATTCTAAAGCCATGACCGAGGCGGGTAAATCCGGCGTCAAATGGGACGACGCCACGCTGACGAATTATCTTCGCGATCCCAAGGCCATGATCAAAGGTGGGAAGATGGCGTTTCCCGGCCTCAAGAAGGACGAGGATCTCGCCAACGTCATCGCCTATCTGAAGCAATTCTCCAAATGACCCGGTTCTTCCGCCAGGAAGTAACCCGGTTCTTCCGCCAGGAAGTAACCCGGTTCTTCCATCGGCCGATTGGCCGGCCAGATTGCGTGTGCCAATCGGTAGTCGCCTGAAATGTCTGCTCGGGAAAGCGGCCTCAAGGATACCGGTATCCAGATCTCTGAAGCGACGGTCAGTGATTTCTTCGCGCTTCTGAAACCACGCGTCATGGCGCTTGCTGTCTTTACCGCTTTCGTCGGCCTGATGGTGGCGCCCGGGGCGATGAATCCGGTCATCGCCGTGATTGCAATCGGTGCAATTGCGGTTGGAGCGGGAGCGGCCGGGGCACTCAACATGTGGTACGATGCCGATATTGACGCGTTGATGTCGCGCACCTCAAAGCGGCCGGTCCCGTCAGGCCGGGTCACGCCAGGCGAAGCGCTCGGCTTCGGCATGGTGCTTTCCGCACTTTCGATCATGACGCTCGGCGTGCTGGTGGGGTGGCTCGCCGCATCGCTGCTGGCCTTCACCATCTTCTTCTACGTCGTCATCTACACGATGTGGCTGAAACGCTCGACGCCGCAGAACATCGTCATAGGTGGCGCCGCGGGTGCGCTTCCTCCGGTCATCGGGTGGGCGGCCGCCACCGGCGCCGTCGGGGTTGAAAGTCTCGTCCTGTTTCTGATCATTTTCCTCTGGACGCCGCCGCATTTCTGGGCGCTCGCGCTGTTTAAGATCGGCGACTATGCTGCGGCCGGCATTCCGATGATGCCGAACGTGGCCGGCCAGGTTTCGACCAGAAAGCAAATCTTCGTCTATTCGCTGATCCTGGCGCCAATCGGCGTGCTCCCTTGGGCTGTCGGATTCGCGAGCGGATTGTACGGGATTGTTTCGGCCGCATTGGGCGCGGGTTTCATCTGGCATGCCTGGAAGCTTCTGGTCGACAAAAGATTGGCTGAAGGGTGGGAGATGAAACGCGCAAAGGCGCTGTTTGCCTATTCGATTCTCTATCTGTTCGCGATCTTTGCCGTGCTGCTTGCCGATACCGTTGCAATGCGTGTCGTCATGTCAGCCGGAGATTGACGGCATGACCTGCCTCGTGGCTGCATTGAATCCTGATGTTCTCGGATTGTTTGCCGGGTTGAGAATCGGCGATTGCTGAACGAGGTGCGTCCGAACCTGCTCAAACCTCACGTTGGCACTGCGCAGAATCCCAGCACCAGCAGAATAACTATGCCAAGGCCGAGTATAAGAACGGTCTTTCCATCCATGACCTTCACCCTTCAACCCAGCTTTGAGACTAGCGAAGAAAGGCCGTTAGAGCCAGCGGGATCACCGGAGCCGTCCCCGCAGACAAAGGGCGGCGACAAATGCCATGCAAGAGCGTATGTTGATCATGGTGCAGGTCGCGGTTTTGCGTGGCCAGTCACGCTGAACGACAGCACCGTGAAATCGCGACCTTTACCGGACCTGGTCTGGAGGAATGGTCATGGCAAGTTTTCACGTGATTGCAGGCGCCAGCGAGACGCTGGAGCACACCAGAATTCGAAAGATAGGCGTTTCCGACCTTTTCGACGCGCTCAAGCGTGGCGTCGACGATTTCATGGTCAAACCGTCGCACATCGTTTTCCTCTGCCTGATTTATCCACTTGTCGGCGTCGTGCTCGCTGTCTGGACGTCGGGCAACAACACGTTGCCGCTGTTATTTCCGCTGGTGTCTGGTTTTGCGCTGATCGGCCCGTTCGCGGCGCTCGGCCTGTATGAGATCAGCCGGAGGCGGGAGGCCGGGCTCGACGCCTCATGGAGCCACGCTTTCGAGGTCAGGAATTCTCCAGCGCTGCCGGCAATCGCGGCGGTCGGGATCATGCTGCTTGCGATCTTCGTCGCCTGGCTGTTGACCGCGCAGATATTTTATCAGCAGGTGTTCGGTCCAGCCCCGCCGGAATCACTGTCCAGCTTCATCAGTGAAATATTCGCCACCGGGCGCGGCTGGACGCTGATTATCGTTGGCCACGCGATCGGCTTCGTCTTCGCCGCGGTCGTGTTGTGCACCACGGTCGTCGCGTTCCCGTTGTTGCTCGACCGCGACGTCGGCGCCTACGAAGCCATCCATACCTCGGTGCGGGTGGTCCTGGCGAACCCGATCGTGATGGCTGTCTGGGGCCTGATTGTCGCCGTCGCCCTGATCATAGGCTCGCTGCCGGTGTTCGCCGGGCTGGCGGTGGTGCTGCCGATCCTCGGTCACGCCACCTGGCACGTCTATCGGAAAGTCGTGGAATCGCCGGCCTCCACCAGACCGGCGGACTGAAAAAATCCTGCCCTGCCGCACCGGCGAGAGGCCGCTGCGGCAGGTTGGCAAGAGCGTTTTAGTAAGCCGGGTAGCTAAAGCGGGCTTGCTGTGCGTCGCTGGTCAGGTTGCGGAAATCCTTGCCGCTGACATGCACGAGCGTCCTGTGGTCGCCACCCTCGAAATAGATATCGCCGGCATTGCCGAGGCTTTCATCGACAATCACCGGCACATCGTAGGCCGCGCCGATCGGCGGGATGGCGCCGGTGTCGCAATCCTCGAAGAGCGAAACCACCTCGTCCTCGGAGGCGAGCCCAATGCGCTGGTGCATGACGTCCTGCAATGTGCCGAGCTCGATCCTGTGCGTGCTCGGGACCACGGCCAGCGCATAGCCACCGCCGTGGTGAACCACCACCGATTTGGCCATTATGCTGCCGGGCACATGTGCCGCTAAGGCGGACTGCCTGCTTGTCGACGTGCGGTGGTGCTCGACGGTATCGTAGGAAATTCCTTTCTCGTCGATAAAGTCCTTCAATCTGTTTGCGATCGTCATCTTGAGCCTCCCTTCCTGGAGTTCACGACGGAGAACCGACGAAAATCGTTCTCCTTCTGTCGTTTTCCGGTGGTGACAAAAATGGGCCAGCTGTCGACCGTTTCAAGGCAACGCAGAGCGGGCCGTGAACAGCCCCTCCGGCCCTCGACGGGAAATGCTGCCCGAACCCGGATTGCGCGTCAGGGCTCGGCCCCAAAAAACAGCATCCGGGTGAGAAGCGTGTACTCCGATTCGAAGACCATCATTGCCACGAACACCAGCACCAGGATCGGCGGCAATATGATCGCATAGGTCAGCGCCAGCCGCTCCCAGGCCATGTGCATGAAGACCGCGACGATCAGCCCGGCCTTGAGCATCATGAAGATCAGGATCAGCGACCATCTGAGATAGCCGTGGAGGCCGACATAGTCGACCAGATAGGAGCAGGCGCTGAGGATGAACAGCCATGCCCAGACCACCAGATAGAGCCTGATCGGGTGCTCCTGATGGACCTCCGCAGGGGCAATGCCTGCTGCTGCCGCATCATGCGCTTGCGTTCCGTGCAGCGTATGTTGCCCCAGCCCGTTTGCGGTTGCTTCAGCCATATCTGCCTCTCACCAAAGCCATGTCTGCCTCTCACCAAAGATAGAAGAATGCGAAAATGAACACCCAGACCAGGTCGACGAAATGCCAGTAGAGTCCCATGATCTCGACGTGCTCGTAGCTGCCCCTGCGGCTGGTGAAGAACCCGGGCCGGCCGGTTTCGTAATCTCCGCGCCAGACCTTTCGCGCCACGATGATCAGGAAGATCACCCCGAACGTCACATGGGTGCCGTGAAAGCCGGTGATCATGAAGAAGGATGACCCGAACTGCGCCGCACCCCACGGATTGCCCCAGGGTCGTACCCCCTCGGAGATCAGCTTGGTCCATTCGAAGGCCTGCATGCCGACGAAGGTTGCGCCGAGCGCTGCGGTCAAAAGCATCAGGATCGCCGTCTTGCGGCGGTCGTGGCGGTAGCCGAAATTCACCGCCATGGCCATCGTTCCGCTGCTCGAGATCAGCACGAAGGTCATGATGGCGATAAGGATCAGTGGAATATTCGAGCCGCCGATATGAAGGGCAAAGACCTCGCTCGGATTGGGCCACGGCACTCGGGTGGACATGCGCGCGGTCATGTAGGAGAGCAGGAAGCAGCCGAAGACGAAGGTGTCGCTGAGCAGGAAGATCCACATCATGGCCTTGCCCCAGGACACGTTCTTGAACGCGCGCTGATCCGAGGACCAGTCGGCGGCGACGCCTTGCAAGCCAGCCGGCCGCGCCTGTGCTTGGCCGGTATGCGTCACTGTCGTGTCTGCCATCCGTCCGGCCCTCCTAGGTCAGCAGCTGTCGGCAAATTTCGATAAAAGTCGCGGCCCAGCCGGCCAGAAGTGCAAAAATGGCGAGCCAGACGAAAAGCAGGAAATGCCAGTACATGGCGCACAGTTCGACGCTGAGGCGAAGCCGCTCCGGCCGTGCTCCGTTCCAGGCGCCGGCAGTTGTTCTGCCCAGGCCCACCAGCCCGCCCAGTATGTGCAGCCCATGCATCCCGGTTATCAGGTAGAAAAAACTGTTGGCCGGATTGGCGGTCAGCAAGTAGCCGTCGGCGGTCAGTTCCCGCCAGGCCGCAAGCTGTCCGACCAGGAAGGCAAGCGCGGTGAGCCCAGCCGTGACGAGGCCGAGCCTGACCGCGTCGATCTCGCCCCGGCGCGCAGCGACCGAGGCGCATTGCAGCGCGATGCTGCTCAGGACCAGCACGCCGGTGTTGAACCAGAGCACGCGCGGCAGCGGCAGCGCCTGCCAGTCCGACAGCGCCATGCGCATGAAGTAGGCGCTGGTGAAAAGCGCAAACAGGCAGCCGACGACGGCGAGAAAGACGCCGAGCCCGATCTTGGCAGTCGGCAGCGCCGATCCTTCCGGGCCTATAATATCCCCGATCAAACCTTGCTCGAGCCATGGCTTGGCCATCAGCCGCTGATGGGAAAGCCACCATCCGACAAAGCCGACGATGACGAGGAGGAAGACCAGAATGACGCTCATGCCGGCTCCCTGGAGGATCCGAAGGAGCCCGGCATGTTTTGCGGGATAAAGTCCTCCTTGGCGCCCGGGACGCTGTAGTCATAGGCCCAGCGATAGACGATCGGCAGTTCCTTGCCGAAGTTGCCATGGGCGGGCGGTGTTTCGGACGTCTGCCATTCAAGCGTCGTGGCGCGCCACGGATTGCCGCCGGCCTCGCGGCCGTGGCGAATGCTCCAGATCAGATTGAACAGGAACACGATTTGGGCGAAGCCGACGAGGAACGCCATGATGCTGATGAACGCGTTCAGATCGTGGGCCGACTCGGTCATCACCGTCGTGGCGGTCAGTTCGTTGTAGCGGCGCGGCACGCCCATCAGGCCGATGTAGTGCATGGGAAAGAAAATTAGATAGGCCCCGAGGAAGGTGACCCAGAAATGGAACTGGCCCATTGCCTCGTTCAGCATCCGGCCAGTGACCTTGGGGTACCAGTGATAGATCGCCCCCAAGATCACTAGGATCGGGGCAACGCCCATGACCATATGGAAATGGGCAACGACGAACATCGTGTCCGATAGCGGAACGTCGACGACGACGTTGCCGAGAAACAGTCCGGTCAGCCCGCCATTGACGAAGGTGACGATGAAGGCCAGGGCAAAAAGCATCGGCACGGTGAGGTGGATGTCGCCGCGCCACAATGTCAGCACCCAATTGTAGACCTTGATCGCGGTCGGGACGGCAATGATCAATGTCGTGGTGGCGAAGAAGAAGCCGAAATAGGGATGCATGCCGCTGACATACATGTGGTGCGCCCAGACCACGAAGCTCAGCGCGCCGATGCCGACGATGGCCCAGACCATCATCCGGTAGCCGAAGATGTTCTTGCGCGCATGGGTGCTGATCAGGTCGGACACGATGCCGAAGGCCGGCAGCGCCACTATGTAGACCTCGGGGTGGCCGAAGAACCAGAACAGATGCTGGAACAGGATCGGGCTGCCGCCGCCGTGCTGCAGTTGTTCGCCCATCTCGACGATGGCCGGCATGAAGAAGCTGGTGCCGAGCGCACGGTCGAACAGCATCATCACGCAGGCGACAAACAGCGCCGGGAAGGCGAGCAGCGCCATGACTGTCGCGGTGAAGATACCCCAGACGGTCAGCGGCAGGCGCATCAGCGTCATGCCGCGTGTGCGGGCCTGCAGCACCGTCACGACGTAGTTCAAGCCGCCCATGGTGAAGCCGATGATGAACAGGATCAGCGAGACGAGCATCAGGATGATGCCCCAGTCCTGGCCGCCTGGTGTGCCGGTCATGATCGCCTGCGGCGGATAAAGCGTCCAGCCGGCGCCGGTCGGTCCGCCGGGCGCAAAGAAGCTCGACACCAAAACCAGCACGGCGAGCAGGTAGATCCAGTAGCTCAGCATGTTGACATAGGGAAAGACCATGTCGCGCGCGCCGACCATCAGCGGGATCAGGTAGTTGCCGAATCCGCCCAGGAACAGTGCCGTGAGCAGGTAGATCACCATGATCATGCCGTGCATGGTGATGAACTGGTAGTAGGCTTCCGGGGTGATGAAGTCGAAGGTGCCGGGGAAGCCGAGCTGCAGCCGCATCATCCAGGACAGCACCAGCGCCACCATGCCGATTGCCGTCGCCGTCGCCGAATACTGGATGGCGATGACCTTGGCGTCCTGCGAAAAGACGTACTTCGTCCACCAGCTATGCGGATGGTAGAGTTCCATCTCCGCGACTTCGGCCGGCGGTACCCCATCTGCAGGTGTGACATCGACCATATAGGAACACCTCCGTGTCCTTTTCGGCCAGGCTCGACAGTTTCGAGCCGTGCCGCAATTTCAACCCAAATCGCCGTCTTTGCCGGCGTCTACTCTGCCGAGCCCACCTGCTGGGGGGCCGACAATTGCGCAAAAGTCTGCTGTTCGCCGAGCCACGCCAGATAGTCTTCCGGCGTGTCGACCATCACCACGCCATTCATCAACGGGTGCCCCTGGCCACAAAGCTCGGCACACAGGACCTGAAAAGTTCCGGTCTTGGTCGGGGTGAACCAGAAATAGGTGACCGAGCCCGGGATCATGTCCATCTTGGCGCGGAATTCCGGCACGTAGAAATCGTGCAGCACATCGATCGAGCGGAGCAGCATCTTGACCGGCTTGCCGACCGGCAGATGCAGATCGGCGGCTTCGACGACGACATCGTCCTGGCCGTTGGCGTCACTGGAGTCTACGCCGAGAGGATTTTCAGGGCTGACGTTGCGGGTGTCGGACGTGCCGAGCTTGCCGTCCTTGCCGGGCAAGCGGAAACTCCACTGCCATTGCTGGCCGACGACTTCGACCTCGGTTGCGTCGCTTGGGACGCTGACGAACTGGCTCCAGACGAACAGGCCGGGAACCAGCATGGCGGTGACGCCGATTGCGGTGACGATCGTCAGCCACCATTCGAGCCGCTTGTTCTCGGGTTCGTATGCAGCCTGGTTGCCCTCCCGGTGACGGAAGCGGAAGACGCAATAAGCCATGAATAGGACGACGGCGGCGAAGACGACGCCGGTGATCCAGAAGGTGATGATGATGGTGTTGTCGATATAGTCCCAATTAGAGGCAATCGGCGTCCACCACCATGGGCTCAGGAAGTGGAACAACACTGAGCCCACAACTACCAAAACGAGTACAAGCGCTATGGCCATATCCCGTTCCTCCCGGCATTCCAAGGGCGCGAAGCCGTCCCAGGAAATGCCAAATGCATCATAGCTCGATTTCCGGTCGAAATTCTAGTGCGGTCTTCCCGTCAGACGAAAACGCAATGGCGATGATGTGGAAGAACCCAAGAAGAAGAAGGCTGCGGCGAAGAAAAAACCTGCTGGGGCACCGAACAACACGGCGTCCTGCCGGATCGTGAAAGGCCGCCGGCTCGCGGGGGAGGAGGCTGGTTCGGGATTGTGCCGACGAGATCAGGCGATTGGTTTCCGCCAGACCGGCTCCTGCTGTCCTGGCGATTCGGCTGCTGTCGGGGCGAGGCGAGGCCGTTTTCGACCTAACCGGGTTCAGCGAGGCGGTCGGTCGGAATCGCCGGCACCTGCAACATAGAGTTGCTGTGATCGAATCAGCAACGCTCCCTTGACCGCTACGCTTTAAGAGATCCAGTGGGCTTTTCCGGTGCAAACGTCTCGAACGCAGACGCGCAGCCACCGGTGCGCCGGATCGGCATCCAGCCGCGGGTGCCACAAAAGTGAGACCGCGATTTCCGGCAGGGGAACCGGCAGAGGGAACCAGACCATTCCATCGCGCAGGTTTCCCGTATAGCGTTCGGGAACGCTGGCGATCAGGTCTGAGGCACGCGCCAGAGCCAGAGCTTCCGAAAAGCCGCTGACGACCGTCACGATCTCCCGTTTCAACCCTAACGGCGCAAGGGCATCGTCGATCGGTCCCCTGTCGAGTCCGCGACGGGAGATGAGGATGTGCCGGCCGGCTGCGTAGCGGGCAGGGGTCATCGTGACCTCGCACAATGGATGTCCCATCCGCACGACGCCGACGAAACGATCACGGAACAGCGCTTGCGCGCGCATCTCCGGTCCCGTGGCCTTTCCGACAACGCCGGTTTCCAGGTCTACGCTACCGTCGCGCAGAGGCGTGCTGTCCTTGTCCGGCTTCAGCACAAAACGCAGCCGCACGCCCGGTGCTTGTTCGCCGACGCGCGCAATGAGATCCGGCCCGAAATTCTCGACAAAGCCATCCCTGTTTCTAAGCGTGAAGGTCCGCTCAAGCCGTTTCAGGTCGAGCATCTCGACAGGACGCAAAACGGCTTCGGCGTTCTGCACAAGCTGACCGACGCGCTCGCGGAGCTCGAGGGCCCGAGGTGTCGGAACGAGGCCGCGTCCGGCCCTGACCAGCAGCGGATCGCCCGTCGTCTCACGCAATCGCGCCAGCGCCCGGCTCATCGCCGACGGGCTCAGCCGCAGCCTTCTGGCGGCGCGCGCCACGCTGCCTTCCGTCAACAACACGTCAAGCGTGACAAGCAGATTGAGGTCGGGATGCGACATATGATGATCGTAGCATGGCCGGAACAATCTGACATGTCGTCAAACGCAATGATTACGTGCAAATGATGCGCCTTCCGCCATCTCAAGCAAAGGACTACCTGTCTGCCAGCTCCGTTTCGGGAGTCGCGCCAGAAAACGGAGTTCATGTTGAAGCCAATCGATGCAGCACGGGCAGTCGCCGAAAATCCAGAACGGGCACCTGCGGTTCGCTGGGCGCTCGCCAGCCTTTCGCTATCGATGTTGCTGTCCTCGCTCGGCATCAGCATCGCCAATGTCGCCTTGCCGACGTTGACGCAGGCGTTCGACGCCTCGTTCCAGGAGGTCCAGTGGATCGTGCTGGCTTACCTCCTCGCCATCACCACCCTGATCGTCAGCGTCGGGCGACTGGGTGACATCACCGGTCGCCGGCGGCTGCTGCTGGCCGGGCTGTTCCTGTTTACGGTGGCCTCGGTCCTGTGTGGCGTTGCGCCGACGCTCTGGCTGCTGATTGCAGCCCGGGCGGCCCAGGGCTTGGCGGCGGCCATCATGATGACCCTGACCATGGCTTTTGTCGGTGAGACGGTGCCGAAGGCAAGGACCGGCAGCGCCATGGGGCTGCTCGGAACGATGTCGGCGATCGGCACCGCTCTCGGTCCCTCGCTCGGCGGTCTGCTGATTGCCGGAGCCGGTTGGCGGGCGATCTTCCTCGTCAACGTGCCACTGGGCTTGCTGGCATTTTGTCTCGCCTACCGCTATCTGCCGGCTGATCGCCCGGTGCCGAAGACGGATCGGGCCGGCTTCGACGTTGTCGGCACGCTGCTGCTTGCCCTGACGCTTGGCGCCTATGCGCTCGCGATGACGATCGGGCGTGGCAGTTTTGGTCAGCTCAACCTGGCTCTATTCGTGGCTGCAGTCTTCGCGGCCGGTTTGTTTGTGCTTGTCGAGGCGAGAGTGGCGTCGCCTTTGATCCGATTGGCCGCTTTCGGCAATACGACGTTGAGCGCGAGCCTCGCCATGAGCGCGCTCGTGGCGACGGTGATGATGGCGACATTGGTGGTCGGGCCGTTCTATCTGTCTCGTGCGCTCGGGCTCGACGCCGCTGTTGTTGGCATCGTCATGTCGGTCGGTCCGCTTGTCGCCGCGCTGACAGGTGTGCCGGCTGGTCGCATAGCCGACCGTTTTGGCGCTGGGCGCATGACCATCATTGGGCTTATCGCGATAGCCGCCGGTTGCTTCATTCTATCCGTGATGCCGGCAATATCGGGCATCCCTGGCTACATCGCCCCGATCGCCGTCATCACATCTGGCTATGCGCTGTTTCAAACGGCAAACAACACCGCTGTCATGTCGGATATCCGCCCGGACCAGCGGGGCGTCATTTCCGGCTTGCTCAATTTGTCGCGCAATCTCGGGCTCATCACCGGCGCATCCGTCATGGGCGCTGTGTTCGCATTCGCCTCAGAGGCCATCGACATCGCAACGGCGCGGCCCGACGCCGTCGCGACCGGTATGCGGATCACGTTTGCAGTCGCGGCAATACTGATCATCGTCGCGCTCGTCGTTGCGGTCGGAGGCCGCGTTCTCGCGGCACGCCCGTCGCTGCCTGGCGTGTCATGACTCGAGACCGGACGCTTTGGGGCCGATGCTTGTCCAAACAGGGCGTCAGATCAGCAGCAGGCCCTTCATGCTGGCATGACCCTTCTTGCCGATGATGATGTGATCGTGGACGGCGATGCCGAGCGGTTTGGCCGTCTCGATGACCAGCTTGGTCATCTCGATGTCGGCGCGCGACGGCGTCGGGTCGCCTGACGGATGATTATGCGCCAGAATGATCGCCGTGGCGGAGAGTTCGAGCGCCCGCTTGACCACTTCGCGCGGATAGACCGGCGTGTGGTCGACGGTGCCGACCTGCTGCACCTCGTCGGCGATCAGCGCGTTCTTCTTGTCGAGAAACAGGATACGGAACTGCTCGCGCTCCTCGAAGGCCATAACCGACCGGCAGTATCCGAGAACCTGCGTCCAGGACGACAGGACCTCGCGGCCCTTGATCTCGCTACGCGCCGCGCGTTGGGCGGCCGCGGCAACGATCTTCAGATCGAGTGCCACTGCCGGACCGATACCGCTGACCTCCTCAAGCCGTGCGACGGAGGCGCCAAGCACCTCGGCCAGCGTGCCGAAGCGTGCCAGCAATGCCTTGGCGACGGGCTTGGTGTCGGCGCGGGGGATCAGGCGAAACAGCAAGAGCTCCAGCAATTCGTAGTCGGGGAGGGCGTCGGAACCGGCCGCAAACCGTTGGCGCAAGCGGTCGCGATGGCCGAGATAGTGCGGCTTTTCGGGCGACTTATCGACCGAATTGGCTTTCGCGAGCGGTTTTATCGGTGTTTCGGGAAAGAAGATCCGTTCGTCATCGTCGCTGGTCTTTCCCATAGGCCGCCTGCATTGTCTTGACCGGAAAGATCCGGCCCTCGCGCAAACACTATGCTGGCAGGCCGGGGCGGTCGAGGTTTTTTGGCGACAGCGTGAAAATCTCGCATCCGGTCTCGGTGACGCCGATCGTGTGCTCGTACTGCGCCGACAGCGAGCGGTCGCGTGTCACCGCCGTCCAGCCATCCGACAGCACTTTTACGTGCGGCCGGCCGAGATTGATCATCGGTTCGACGGTGAAGATCATGCCCGGCCGCATCTCGACGCCCTCGCTGGCGCTGCCATAGTGCAGGATGTTCGGCGCATCGTGAAAGAGCTGGCCGACGCCGTGGCCGCAGAAATCGCGCACCACCGAGCAGCGCTCGGCTTCGGCATAGGTCTGGATGGCGGCGCCGATGGCGCCGGTGCGGGCGCCGGGCCTGATCGCGGCGATGCCGCGCATCAGGCATTCATGCGTGACCTCGAGCAGGCGCTCGGCGGCGCGCTTGATCGTGCCCACCGGATACATGCGCGAGGAATCGCCATGCCAGCCGTCGAGGATGTAAGTGACATCTATGTTGACGATGTCGCCGTCCTTCAACGGCTTGCTGTCGGGGATGCCATGGCAGACGACGTGGTTGATCGAGGTGCAGGATGACTTGGTGTAGCCGCGATAGTTGAGCGTCGCCGGCAATGCGCCGTGATCCATGCCGAACTCGAAGACGAAGCGGTCGATGGTTTCGGTGGTGACGCCCGGCGCGACGATCGACACCAGTTCGTCGAGGCAGCGCGCGGTGAGATCGCAGGCCTTGCGCATGCCGGCAAAGCCTTCTTCGCCATAGAGGCGGATCTGGCCGGTGTTTCTGAGCGGTGCCGTGGCGGCGTCGAGATAGGTGACCATTGTGTCCGTCTTGCCGGGTGAAAGGGCTTCTGTTGAGCCCGCGAGAAAAGTCCTCCAGATTTGGCACCGGACGGCGCCAGGTTCAAGGACGAACTGCCGGCGATTGGGCTCAAGCCGGCGATATTCATGCTTTGCGGCTTCATCTTGTGCGTGTTCGGCCCCATGCCGGGCCGTTCGTCCGCACTGACGACATATTTTGTGAGCAAGAAGTTTCTGGGCAAGAAGCGGAGCCTAAGCGGAAAGCTGGTCAAAGCAACTTTTTGCGGCGAGTGGCGTTGCTGCGCGTTCTGGAGAGATAGGAATGGACAGATTGCAATTCGAGGTGCCGGTGCGCATCACGACCGCGCCTGGCCTGCCGGTTGAGGAAATATACAGCGTCGAACAGGCGCTGGATTTCCTGCAAGGCTGGCCGGTTCGCCGCCAGGGCCCAGTCTATCAGGCTGCGTTCAACGCCTGCTTCGGCGCCACCGTCGACCTGGTCGAGACCGAGGCGGCTTGCCGGGCGCTCATGGCATTCTGCCGGGTGAGCCGCCTGCTGGCCAGGGATATGATGGTTCCGCGCAAGCGCGGAGGCGAGGCGAGGAGGCTGAGGGCTTAACGCCGAGCGGGCAAGTCCCAGCAAATTGCGTGATGCATAGCTTGCCCTCGGTGGTAACGCCTGTCGGGGATGCTGTGCCAACCAGCCACGAATCGGCTATGCCTGCGGCATGCAGGAAACGTCTCTTTACATGCCGGTGAAGCGGTTTCTTGAGAGTCTGGACTTCACTGTCAAAGGCGAGGTTGGCGGCTGCGACGTTGTTGGACTGCGTGACGGCGAGCCGCCCGTGCTCGTCATCTGCGAATTGAAGCTGCAGTTCAACCTCGAACTCATTCTTCAAGGTGTTGACCGTGCTGCGTCATGCGATGAGGTCTGGCTCGCGGCGAGGATGTCAAGTCGAGGCAAGGGCCGCGAGCACGATCGCCGGTTCCGTGCGCTGTGCCGGCGGCTCGGCTTCGGCCTTCTCGGGGTTGGCTCCGCCGGCAACGTCGAATTGCTGCTCAGTCCGGCCGCCTTGTCGCCCCGGCGAGACCCGAGGCGAAGATCGCGCCTGGTGGACGAGCATCGGCGCCGGCGCGGCGACCCTGTAGTCGGCGGCGGCTCGCGTACGCCGGTCATGACCGCTTACCGGCAGGACGCGCTGGCCTGCGCCGCTGCCATGGTCGACGGCCCAAAACGCCCGCGCGATCTGAAAACCATTTCGCCACGCGCCGCCAATATCCTGCTTCACAATGTCTATGGCTGGTTCGCTAGGGCCGAGCGCGGCGTCTATGCGCTTACCGACGTTGGCCGTGCTGCGCTACAGCGCTGGCCTCAATCGGCTTCATGACGAGGCAGCACGAGTCGTTTGAGCGACTTGCAGCGGCAGGCAGGCAACGACGCCCTCGTCAAGCCACGGAAGAGGTGGAGCGGCTTGCGGTTGCCGGCCGCGCAACCGTGAGCAGAGTCGTCAGCCCCAGCGGCAATGACGGCTGGATGACGGGCTTCTCGCGCTCGGGTTTCTTTAGAATGTAGGGCGCCTTGGCTGTCCTCAGCTGCTGCAATTGTCGCCGGGCCTTGGCGCGCAGGGCGGTTTCCGCGGGGGCGGGCGATCCATTCTCAAGGACCAGAGTGAAAGCCTGGGCCGCCTCATCCGTCCGCTGCAGGGCGAGAAGGCTGCGGCCCAGGGCATAACGCGCTAGAATGAGGCCTGGATTGAGGTCCGTTGCTCGCCCAAACGACTCGATGGCTGCGGAGTGGGCGTTTAGCGACTGCTGCGCAATGCCCAGGCAAAGCCAGGCGTTTACAGATTGCGGCGACATCGCTGCAAGCGCGCCGAAGCATTCCGCAGCCTGACGGTGATCGCCCTTGGTGCCCAGAACGTGACCGAGCCCGTACAGGGCCTGATCATGCGTCGGCTCGGTGTTCAGGATCTGGCGATAGATGTTTTCGGCCTGGATGATCCAACCCTTCTTGTGGAGGCCGGCCGCCTGCTGCAACGCGCCGACCAAGGATCGCCTGTCCAACTGGTCGCCAAGGTTCCGGCCGGTTTTGGTCCGCACAAGAGTGCAGTTGAGGACGGTTTCGTGGGTGCCGAAGGAATATTTGTAAGGTTCGTTGCCGCGCAGGAAATCATATGTCCGGAAACCGCTCTCTATCGCGCGGCGGATGCAATAACCGTGCAGGACCAGTCCCGACGGCAGCATGTCGGCCGTCTCGTCGCGCCCGACCATGTGGAACAGCATGCTCTTCTTGACCGGATCGAGGAAGATCGCGAGAGCGCTCAAGGGCCGGTAGCCGTGCCAAAGTACAGGCACAAACAGCGTGCCCCGTTCGAAAGCTTGCCTGAACAGCGATCGGTTGCTCTTGACCAGGCCGGGAACGAGATTCCCCTTTCGCGGCGTCCACTTGATGCGCCAGAACTCGAGCAGGATGTCGATATCGCGCTCGATGGTAGAGGCGTCGGCATGCGTTATGCGAAACTCGTCAGAGTTCTCCAGCTTCCGGAGAAATCTCCGCATCTTTTGGCGGGTGTTGGCGCTGAGATTGTGCAGAAGATAATCTTCCCATGAGGACGGGAGGTCGATCGCCGGGCATATGCAGTTGTCAACATTGTCAACCTGGTTGACGCGCCGCATCCGACGCATCGTCAGCCGATTGTCGGAAAGCTGCTCCATCAGCCAGCCTGTCCTGCGTTCCGACATCCGCAGGTTTTCCAGATGCAGGCTGGCCCAATGCATCGTCTTCAGATGCTTGGCGAAAACGGCGATGGCCCGGTAGGCGTATTCCGGCGCGCAGAGGATGCCGGTATAATCGGCTGCAAGGTTCCCCCCCATATACACTTCATGGTAGATTTCGCCGGTTTTTTTCCTCATGCTGGTGCGCAGCCGGAGCGGCAGAAGCGCGACATAGGGAGAGCCCGGCGGCCCCTTGCGTGCCGCCAAAATGAACCATTCACCGTCGAAGCGTCGAAGATAGTGGGAAAGAAAGTCCCACGAGACGAAGAAATGCGCGTCGGGATCCCTGGCGTAGAGGTCGTCCCAGTTGTCGCGAAGCCCGTTCAGTTCTTCCGGGCGTGTCAAGACGTCGATTTGCATACTTACCCCCCGCCTCTACGGTCAGCGCTCATTAAATGCCCTAGCCATGCTGTCTTTGATCGGCTTGGACAGGTAGCTGAAAAAGGTCCGCTCCGCCGTCTGGATGAGAATTTCAGCGGGCATGCCTGGCGTCGGAACAAATCCAGGCACGCGAGCCAGTTCGCTGACTGGCAGGTTGACGCGCGCCAAATAGACCTCCTTTGCGGTCGGACCGGAAGCGTCGGGGAGCGAGTCGGCAGAGACGTAGTAGACTTCGCCGTTCAGAACCGGCGTCGTGCGCGCGTTGAGCGCGACCAGCCGTACCGTCGCCTTTTGTCCGACCTTGACATTGTCGATCTCGGTGCGAGGCACCTGCGCTTCTATGATAAGCGGCACATTCGCCGGCAAGATCTCCATGATGCTCTTGCCGCTCTCGATCACGCCGCCGGACGTGTGGTAGAATAACCGCACGACAGTGCCCGAAACCGGCGCATTGATCGTCGCTCGGCGCAGCACGTTTTGCGCCTCGCGGGACTGTTCACGGATGCTGTCCAGTTCGGTTTCAACGCCCTCGAGCTCGTCGAGCGCCGCCTGGCGGTAGGCGTTTTCTGTCTGCCGCATCTCCTGTTCGTGCTTGACGACCTGGGCGCCGGTCTCGGATATCTCGGCTGAGAGCCGCCCCATCTGCCCTTCGGCATCTGCTATGGCGCGCTGAATCGCCTTGATCTCGGTCGCGCGGATCAATCCTTGGTCGAGCAGGGTCTTCTTGCCGGTATACTCCTCGCGTAGCAGACCGAGCTGTATCGTGACCGCTTTCAGCAACTGCTCATAACCGCCCGCCCGGAACTTCAGGGCGCCGATGTTCTGGTCGAGCAATCGGATCTCGCTGCTCATTTTGGTGCGCGAGCCCTCGAAGTTGAGACGCTGGCTATGCACGATCGAAGCAATTTCCGGGTCGTCGCGATTTTCGGTTATTGTGGCCGGGAACTCTATAGTCTCCGCCCCGTGCACCTCGGCGGTCAAGCGCGCCACGATCGCTTCAAGGCGCGCCTGGCGGAAGAACAACTGCCGTTCCTTTGCCCGCGCGGCCGTTTCGTCGAGCAGCACCAAAGGCTGATTGGTTACGACATGGTCGCCTTCGCTAACCAGAAGCTGCTTGATGATACCCCCTTCGAGGTGCTGGATGATCTTGTTCTGCCCAGTGGCCACGAAGCTTCCTTGCGCGACGATCGCGGCTGCGAGCGGTGCCGTGAATGCCCAGGTGCCAAATCCGCCGAAGGTGACGGCCATCAGCAGCAATCCGGCGGTCGTCTGCTTCCAAATGGAACGCGGAACGGCGCCATACCATTGAGCGTCTTCGATCTTGGCTATTTCCTTCACGGCCGCTCTCTCTCTCATTTGACCTGAATATTGGCAAAATGGCCGCCATCGAGGCTCATGCCGCGCGCCGCCAAAGCCTGGAGCACGTCCTGACGCAGCCCGAAAAGAGCCACGGTGCCGTTGACGAGCACCAGGATCTTATCCACGGTCTGCAGCAAAGCAGGCCGCTGCGTGATCGTCACCATCGTGATCTTTTGCTCTTTGGCTTGCTGTAGAGCGCGCGACAAAGCCAACTCGCCAGCGGTGTCGAGGTTCGAATTCGGCTCGTCGAGGACCACCAGTTTCGGGCTGCCGAAAAAGGCGCGCGCCAGAGCGATACGCTGCTTCTGCCCGCCAGAAAGCGGCGCGCCATCGGCGGCGACAAAGGTTTCGTAGCCATGCGGGAGCGAGGCGATCAGTTCGTGCACGTCGGCCAGCTTGGCGGCTTCGTAAATTGCGCCATCGTCGACGTCTTCGCGCATTCTGGCGATGTTCGCCTTGATCGACCCCGGGAAAAGCTGCACGTCCTGGGGAAGGTAGCCGATGCTTTCACCAAATTGCCGCTGATCCCAGTTCCGCAGGTCCATCAGGTCGAGCCGCACGCTTCCCGAAGTTGGAAGGATCGAGCCGACGAGCATTTTGCCCAGGGTCGTTTTACCGGCGCCCGAATTGCCGATGATCGCCAGCGAGTCTCCGGCCTCCAGCCCAAAGCCGATGCCATTGAGCACGACACGTTTGGTTCCTTGCGGCACGAACAGCAGCCGCTCGACATCGAGGCGCCCTTCCGGACGCGGCAGCTTCAGGCGTTCGAAGTTCAGCGGGGATTCCTTCAGCAGCGCACTGATGCGGCCAAAGGCGGCGCGTGACTGCACAACCTGGTTCCACCCTTCAATCGCACCCTCGATCGGGCCAAGTGCGCGACCGGCAATGATTGACGCGGCGATGACCATGCCGCCGGTGACCGAGCCTTCGATGGCCAGATAGGCGCCCCAGCCGAGCATTATGACCTGAGTCAGCAGCCGGACGCCCTTGGAAAGAGAAGCAAAGGCTATGTTTCGGTCCTGGGCTATGACCTGCCATCTGAGCGAGTTGCCGGTATCCTTGCCCCAGATCCACACGGCTTCCGGGATCATCGCGAGCGCGTTGATGATCTGCGAGTTGCGCGACATCGAATCGACGTGGAGGTTGGCTTTGGTTTGGCTTGTGTTGGCCTCGCCGAACGGCTTGGCGGTTGCGCGCTGGTTGGCGAGCGTGATGGCCAGCAGCAGCAGCGCCGTCGCCACGACGATGAAGCCGAGGTCGGGGTGGATCAGGAATATCGCCAGCATGAACAACGGGGCCATCGGCGCATCGAGAAGAGACAGCAACGTGGCGGACACCAGAAACGTGCGCAGCTGCTGAAGATCCCCCAGCGTCTGATATTCGCGCCCATTGCTGTGCAGTGAAGCCCTGGCGGCTGCGCTGAGGATTGGTCCGCCCAGTTGGGCGGCGACCTCGACCGCTGTGCGCATGAGGATGAAGCGCCGGATGGCGTCAAAAATCGACTGCAGGATGACTGCGCCGACGATCACGATCGTCAGCATCACCAGGGTGTCGACCGAGCGGCTCGTCAGCACGCGATCCGAAATCTGGAAGAGGTAGACAGGTATCGCCAGCACCAGCACGTTGGTCGCGATCGTGAAGATCATCACTGCGATGAGGTTCTTCTTGACCGCGCGAAGGCCGGCCGTGAGGCTTGCCGAGAGATCGACCGGGCCGAGACGCTTGTGGAATGCGCCGCCGCCGCCGCCATTGCCGCCGCCACCGCCGCCCCCCTTGCCGGTTCCGGTCGGGCCGCCGCCGCCAGGCACTTCCCGGGCAAGCAAGGGACCGCGGTCGCCCTCGATTGTCACGCCGGGCAGAACCGGCTTGTTCTTCATCTCCTGCGTGGGCGGCTCTACTCGCGCGCTCGGCTCGTGCTGCTTGCCGGGCGCGTCCTTCGGAGCGTTGGGCGTCTTGCGTTCCAATATTTCCGGCTCCGGCTTGCGCGCCGGTTCTTCCTTTGGCGGTACGGCGCGCTGGGCCGGCTCGGAGATCCGAGGGCCTGGTGGCCGGATCTCCTGCGTGGACGGCCCTACTCGCGCGCTCGGCTGGTCCTGCTTGCCGGGCGCGTCCTTCGGCGCGTTCGGCATCTTCCGTTCCAGCATTTCCTCCTCGGGCTTGCGCGCCGGCTCTTCCTTTGGTGATACGTCGCGCTGGGCCGGCTCGGAAATCCGAGGGCTCGGTGGCCGCATCTCCTGCGTGGGCGGCTCGCCTCCTCGCGCGCTCGGCTGGTCCTGCTTGCCGGGCGCGTCCTTCGGTGCGTTCGGCGTCTTGCGTTCCAATATTTCCGGCTCGGGCCTGCGCGCCGGCTCTTCCTTTGGTAATGCGGCGCGCTGGGCCGGTTCGGAAATCCGAGGGCTCGGTGGCCGGATCTCCTGCGTGGGCGGCTCGCCTACTCGCGCGCTCGGCTGGTCCTGATTGCCAGGTGCGTCCTTCGGTGCGTTCGGCGTCTTGCGTTCCAGCATTTCCGGCTCGGGCTTGCGCGCCGGCTCTTCCTTTGGTGATACGGCACGCTGAGCCGGCTCGGAGATCCCAGGGCTCGGTGGCCGGATGGGGTCGGGGCCTCTTATGCTGTCTGCGGCTGGAGCAATGGGCGTGGCCGACGGCGGAGCCGAAGGCGCTTTTGCTTGCGGGGAGGGTGGTTGCACCTCGCGTTGCTGAGCGCTTCTAGCACCAGGTAAAGGCGCGGTGGAAGGGCGCGCTTGTTCGGTGCCCTTGGCCTGTTCGGTGACCTTGGCTGGCGTCGCGTCGCGAAGCGATGTTGGCGTTTCGGTTGGCCGGGCGTCCACTATGCGCCACAATTCGGCAACGACATCGTCCAGTTTTTCCACCGAACGATCGACCGCCCTGCTGTGACGAAACCAAGTCTGTGCGATCGGCTCGGCGGCGCTTCGCCCGACTGCTTCGCCGCCGTCATCCGGCCGATCCCATTCTGGTTCCTGGGCGAAAGCGCGCCCGGTTTGATCGCGATCTTCGGTCATTGCTGCCACCCCGGTTCGAAAATCACGCGAGAACGCTTTGCATCGGATCGGAATAGGTCTCAGGCACGAGCGAGGGATACGCCACGTTTTGAGAGGCTTCCGGCGCCAGCATGTCGTCATCGAGGAAAGCGACCGCTTCATTCACCAGCACGTCGGGATTCTGGCCGCCAAGATCGGGGCCGGTGGAAATCAGCTCCGCCTGGATGAGGATCTCGTCCGAATAGATGCCGCCGCCGACATAGGTCTTGCCGGTGGAATCCACGTCGGCAATGTAGGCATAATTGACCAGCGAGTTGGTTCCCGTTGAAATTGTCCAGTCCGCCTCCGGATGCGCCAGCGCATTCATGGCCAATGCTACCTGATCGCTGTCGCCAAGAATGGTGGTCTGTTTGATGTATTGCAGATTGAGGATGTCGCCGGAGATGTAGAGCACGCGAATCGCCCCGATGCCCGCGAATGCGCCATCGTTCAGTATGTCGGAAAGGTCAGCTTTGCCGTTTTGCAGGCTTTCACACGCCTTGCGATAAGCTTCAGACATCGCCTCGAAGCGATCGCCGGCGCCGTAATTGACGATGTTGGCCTGGTTCCAAAGCAGATTGTCGCTGGTGGAGGCCGCGCCTTCGCCGGTTGTCTGGAAACCATCGACCGCGCCGATCAGGTCGTTGTCCAGGAGCACGTTCAACTGATGGATGATGTTGGCGTCATAAATGTTTCCGCCGACGACGATCAGGTCGTAATTGAAGCCCAGTTCGTCCAGCGAAATGTCGTTGGCCGCCGTGTTGGCGCCGGCTGTCACCAGCGTCTTGACTCCCGATGACGACAGGACGGAAACGTCATTGTCCATCATGAAGGTGTATTGCTGGATCCAGTTCATGATGAGCAGGTCGCCTTCGACCTCGGTGACAACCCAGTGCTTGGGGAAGTCACCCTGCTTGGCCTGCGACGCCGCAGCTTCCGCCGACGGATCGATGCGCTTGAACATCGCGATATTGAAGCCTTGGGTCGGATCGGTGGCGTTCAGGCCCCAACCGTTGACGGAGGAACTGACGAGGTCGCTGTCGCACGAGACGTTGATCTGAATGATCGCGTTGAGCTCGACATGGTCGCCCATCACCGCGCAAACCGGCGACTGCAGCCAATTGTTGGCCATCGCCACGCTGTTGACGAGGAGATTGCCGCCGGCTTCCAGCTCGACCGAAACATCGATGTCGATGCTTCCGGACCCAGGCGTGTAGGAGGGTTGCTCGGGCTCTTCTTCCTCTTCCTCCTCCTCCTCGGCTCGACGGTGCTTCTCCGGGAGGTGATCGTCGAGCTTGGGCGCTTCGTCCACGGACTGCCCATTGACGTAAGTGCCTTCGATGACGTCTGCCTTGACGACGAAAACATCGGCTTCGCCATCCGTTTCCTCCGGATAGCCGTTGAGCCGTTCGCCGGCTGTCTTGATGACAGCCACTATCTCCTCGGACGAACCCGGCATTTCCAGATCGTCGATCGGCGACAGATCCGCCGCCGCGCCCAGCAAGGTCGCCATTTCGGCAGCATGGTCCGCTGCTGCGGGAGAGAATTTCAGGCCATGTCCGCCAGCGCCTGTATAGTCGTTGTCGGAGAGCCGAACCTCCTGATTGATAAGGACCGCCACCGAGCCAGGGGGCTCGATATGGGGCAGGATCAGGCGTGAAGGCGCACTCCCCATCGGGTACGCTTCCTGGGGAAGCAGGAAACCTGGATAGGCGACGTCCGGCTGCGGGATTGCAGGGATGTCTGGAGGAACGAATTGGAAATCCGACCAGGGTGTCGACAGGACAAGTTTTGGTGGAACTGGCGAATACTCGATGGAGGGAACGAAATCCTTCAAAGTGTATCCTGCGTCGACGTTGACCGTTTGACTGGCAAGCTCCGGCGTTTCTTCCTCGACCGCCTGGGCCGCCTTGAATTCGTCATAGGCTTTCCTGAGACGGGCTTGCTCCAGCGTGATTTCAAAGAGTCCCACAAAGTGGCTGATCGCCTCGGTGATCTTGTCCATATACACGGAAGTTTCCTCCGGTTTTCGAGATCATCCGCGCCCTTGCCGGGTCGCGCTTCTCTTCTCTGGTTCAAAGGACTGCGCAGGGTTTTCCCCCGCGCAGTCCCTTTTTGCAGGTCCCGCCGTTGCGAGACCTGCCATGCCAGTTATGCCGCGTCGTCTTCGCCTACCAGCGAGCTGGTGAGGTTGCCGCCCACTACAGTCATGTCGACCGAGTGGCCTTGCAGGTTGGCGCCCATCACGATCTGCTGGTTGAAGCCGTTCATGTCGATGGTGCCATTGGCGTTGGCCTGGCTTATGGCTTCAATGTGCTGGTCGTGGCCGATATTCGACCCCCAGCTGCCGCCGTCGCCGCCAGCGCCAGCCGCGCCGCCGGTCGCAGTCGCTGCGCCGCCGTTGCCGCCAGCGCCGCCCGTGGCGTCGCCGCTCCAGGCATAGCCACCGTCCGCTCCGTCAGCCCAAGCGCCGCTGAGAGCAACCGCGCCCGTTCCACCGGTCGCCGTCGAAGCGCCGCCAGTCGCATCGCCGCCAGTCGCGTCGCCGTTCGTGGCCGCACCGCTGGTGGCTGCGCCACCGGTGTTGACGTTGCTGGCCAGGCCGCTGCCGGCGCCGCCGCTGCCGGCTCCGCCGGTTGCGTCGCCGCTCGTGCCAGCCCCACCCGCGCCGCTGGTTCCACTGCCGCCGGCGCCGCCGACGCCAGAGCCAGAACCAGTGCCAGTGCCAGTGCCAGAGCCAGCGCCGCCGGTCGAGTTTGCGCCGCCGCCAGTCGAGGTTGCAGCGCCGCCATCGACATCGGCGAAATTGCCGGCATTCGCGCCGCCGCCGCCGCCACCGCCGCCACCGCCGCCACCGCCGCCGGTGTTACCGGCATCGGTGTCGCCATTCGCGGCGATCGGGATAGCTACGGCGACGTTGTCATCCTTAGACGACCAGGCATCGCTGTCGCTGCCAGCTTCGGCATCGTCCATCAGCGCCAGGGCGACAGGTACCGCGGTCGAGTCGCCGCCGCGTCCGCCATTGCCGCCGTTGCCGCCGTCGCCGCCCTTGGCGTCGGCAAAGCCAAGCGCACCAGCGTCGCCGCCCTTGGCGTCGGCATCGCCGCCTTCGGCCTTGGAGTCGCCGCCGACGCCAACGCCCAGGCCGAGGCCCAGGCCGAGCCCGACGCCGTCGCCGCCGTCGCCGCCCTTGGCGTCGCCGCTGTCGCCGCCATCGGCTTCGCCGCTGTCGCCGTAGCCGCCCTTGCCGTCACCGCCGAGGCCTGCGCCGACTGCTATGCCGGTCGCGTCGCCGCCCTTGGCGTCGCCGCTAACCGCGATCGGCACGGCGTCGCCGCCATTGGCGTTGCCGCCGTCGGACTTGGCGTCCGCGGAGCCGACGACAATCGGCACGCTTACGGCCACGCCGCCGCCCTTGGCGTCGCCGCCCTTGGCGTCGCCGCTATCGGCATCGCCGCCCTTGGCGCCGAAGCCGCCCAAAGCGACCGAATCGCCGGCATGGCCGCCGTCGCCGCCGGCATCAATGCCTTCCTCGGACTTGGCGTAGCCACCCTTGGCGTCGCCCTTGTTGCCGAAGTAGCCATCATTCTTGACCGTCGCGCTGCCGAGATAGTCGTTGTCCTTCATGTCGCCGGTCTGGTTGATGATGGTGGCGCTGTGGCCATTGCCGGCACCGGCAAACGCACCGTTCAGGACGTCCGAGAAGCTGACGTCATCGCCCGGATCGAAGCTGATGTCGCCGTCGCGGCTGAACATCATGACGCCGCCGAGGCCGACAGCCACGTGGTCGAGGTCAGCGAAATCGTCGTCCGACTTTCCGTCCGACGACGCGTGGGCGCTAACACTGGCTTTAACGTCGGTGTGGTTGGTGTTGGAGTTGGAGTTGTTGTTGTTGTTGTTGCTATTGTTGCTGTTGTTGTTGCTGCTCGAATTGCTATTGTTGTTGTTGTTGTTACTGGTCGAATTGGCCGTAGCGTCAGCGTCGCCAATGCCGATGCCAGCTCCGATACCCACGCCTACGCCAACGCCGACACCGGTGGAGTCAGCGTCGCTCTTGGAGTCAGCGTCGGATTTTGCATCGGCATCGGATTTGGCGTCGGCGTAGGCGTCGCTCTTGGCGTCGGCGCTGGCGTCGCTCTTGGAGTCAGCGTCGGATTTTGCATCGGCTTCGGCATCGGCGACGTCGCCGATGAACTGCCAACCGGTGTTATTGTTGGTGCGAGTAGTCATTGTCGTTCCCTCGGTTAGGGGCCGCGACAACCGAACCACATTCATTCTGACGTGGTCTTGGGCTGCTCGCGGCCGTTAAGTTTTCATGTGGTTGGTTTTGGATCGCCTGCGCCTAGGGGACTAAGGCCGGAGATCCGGTCATCGTCTGTTTGTACGGCGTCACCTCCCTTTGACGGGGGAGCGAGGCAGCCAGGTTGCGCACGAGTTTCCGCCTGCGCCGCCCAACGGTGCGGTCGCTCGCTGCTCTCGTGACTCTCTGGATGTTCCCCAAGCTCCCAATTCGGAACATTGGAAGTCTGTGACCGTCAGCCGTAAATTGTAAGCTGATAGTTGGAGCTAGCCCGTTTGGGACGAACTGCTCGCCATGAAGGGTTAAATCCTGGACGGTGACTAGGTCGGCAGCAATCGTGAATCGCGGACAGTTACGCGCCGCGCCGCTGCCAGCACGGGTTGCCCCAGCAATTGCCTAGCTCGTCAGGACTATATTTTTCCGCCTATTTTTGAGTTAGGAAGTCGTTAACGTGTGTCGTCCGGGTTAGGGGTTCCCGGCCTTTTGTGAGTGTTAGTAGACAGGTGGGCCATGAATGGGGTGGATGGGGTGGAGGCGAGCGGACGAGGTCGAGCTGATACAGCCGATAGAGAATCCTGGGCCCGACGAACCTTGCTGTTCATCGCCCCTGACGACACGATCTCCGATAGCCTGGTGCATGCCGTCGAAAGGGAATTTCCGTGGATCGGGGCTGAGCGCGTTCGCGACCTGTCCGCCACTTGGGCTGCGTTCGATCCTTCGGTTTCCCTTATTCTGATCGATGCGGTGTTTCTGAGCGAGATCGATTCCTGTTCCGCCCAGCTGGCCCGCTTCCACCCGGCAGCCATGACCGCTGTGATGCAGGACGACGGCAGGAGGCCACTTTCCCCCGATGAAGTCTTTGCGTCGCGAGTGGTGCGCGGCGTGCTTCCCATGAACCTGAAGCTGGATGTGTGGCTTTCCGTGATCAGGCTCATGCTGCGCGGAGGCGAGTATTTTCCCTTGGCCATGTTCCAGCCGTACCTGAACAACGGCATCCCGCATGGCGACGCGAAGGAAGCGAAGCCCGCCATCAAACGGCAAGCCGCACTCGAGGAGTCAGGCCAGCTGACATGTCGGGAGAGTCAGATCCTGGAGATGGCGTCGCAGGGACTGCAGAACAAAACCATAGCGGCCGCACTTCGCCTTTCCGAACACACCGTCAAAATTCACATGCACAACATCATCAACAAGCTGGGCGCCCACAACAGGACTGAAGCCGCAGCCCTTTTTCATGCCAGACGGGTTGCGGCCGCCGGAATGGTCCCCGGTGCGGATCGCCCGGTGATCTCAACTCTCACGTGAGCAGGTCGATGCCACGCTTCCAGGAGATTTTACTGCTTGTTGGTCAATTGAACTACACATGGACCAACACGGAAAGCTTGCTGATTTACCTGATTGCGGGTCTGGCGAAAGTAGACAAGGAGACTGCGATCGTCATTTTCCTGACGCTGAACACCACGCGTGCACGGATCGAGCTGGTCGAGCGGTTGGCGAAGATGGCGGGAACACCGGTTGAATGCCGACGCCAGGTCCTGGAGATTGCCAGCCAGCTTACCCGGCAGGGAAAGCTGCGCAACAAATACAGCCACTGCATCTATTCGTTCGACGAAACGGGAACGCACGCGAGCACGCAACTAATGCGCATCTTCGACAGCAAGGATGCAATCAAATATGGGAAGATCGAGGAGCTCGACGATTCCGAGATGAAGCGGATCAGCGCCTCCATCCAGGCGATCAGCGCAATCAACAAGGATATTTGGCGGGTCGTCGAAAGCAATTCCTTTCCGCATTGAATTGCTTGCCCTGTGATGCCGCGCATCGAGGTTGACGTGGGCCACGATCAGGCCGCCGTGACCTCTGCCTGTACGCATTATCGCGCAGAGCCGGTGACGGTAGCTCCCAACCGCCGGGCTGAGGACGCCAGATCGAAGATAGATCTGGTTTGCGCCCCGGGGAATCGGCGAGTGAAATCGGCGCCGGGCGATCAAGGCACGGGTGTCAGGTTCTTATCCGCGTCCACTTGCCGTTTTCGGACTGGGACTGCCGAGCGAAATAACGGTACGAGGTCCGTGACCAATTCCTGATCGCGCCCGTCCTGTTGTCCAGCACCAGATCGCCCTGGTTCGTCCGCACCGTCAGGACCGTATGACCTGCGCCGCCAAGCGTCGCAACGGTCAGCAACATGGCGGATGCGGGCCACCCGCGTTTCAACAACTCAGCTTTCTTGAGGATGGCGAAATCCTCGCAATCGCCTTCGCCGGTCGGCAAGCCCCAGACGTCGGCTCGGCCTGCGGAGTCTCTGTCGCCTCTCTCCTTGATGCGGCGATTGACCGACTTGTTCACGCTCGCAAGTTCCGCTTCCAGCCTCGGCGTGAGTTCGACCGCTTTGACCTTGCCGCGGGTGCTGCAGAGCGCCGGATCGCTGGCGCAGAATTTGTAGAAGGCGGCCGGTGCAAAGGCGTAGCCTTGCGTGGCCATCTTCGTTGCTGTTCCGGTTGTTTGATTGCTGCAGCCGGCCAACAAAATAGCCGCCGCGAGAAGCGCCGCTGAACGAATCACTGAGTGTCCCCTTTTGGTGGGTCGCCATAATCCTTATGGGGATTGGTAAATCAATCCTGAGAATCGCGATTGCGCAGGAACAAATTGTTTGCCATACTTAACAAAGTGTTACCGATGGTCGGTAATATTGACCCTTTCGCGCAACCAAGGGGACGGGAGCGCCTTTTTTTCCCTCAAGGAGGAAGAAAATGCACCTGTACCCTGACGTCTCAAGCACGATTCTAAGAATACTGCTCCTTTCATCCGCTGCCTTCACGGTGGCAATGATCACACCGGCCACCGCACAGCAGAGTCAACGTCCTCGGCTTGCGGCTGCACAGTGCCAACCTCTCACTGAAGCCAATTTCGCGCTTTGCTGTATTGCAGCCAACCGCACCAGCATTCTTTCCGCCGCGCAAATCGACATGTGCCCGCCGGTTACCACGGCCCTTATCACCGCCGCCTTGAACGATGGCGGCGATGGTGACGGCGGCAATGGCGGCGGCGGCGGCAATGGCGGCGACGGCGATGGTGACGGCGATGGTGACGGCGACGGCGATGGCGACGGTGACGGCGACGGCGATGGTGACGGCGACGGCGGCAATGGCGGCGGCGGCGGCAGCGGCGGCAGTGGCGGCAGTGGCGGCAGCGGCGGCAGTGGCGGCAGTGGCGGCGGCGGCGGCGGCGGTGGTAGCGGCGGCAGCGGCGGTGGCGGCGGCAGCGGCGGCTAACGACCCCACCAGATGTTCGCTCGATAATCGCGAAGGTGAGCGTCTAAAGGCGCTCACCTTCCGTTTAGGATACTGAACTGGAGGGCCGGCGCGAGGGTGACTATCGGCCGCGAAGCTATCTTCACTCCTCCGCGCCGGGCTTCGTCGCAGACCGGCCCTTCAATTGCAGCGACAAACCAGGATCTTCACGGCTCTCTACGCTCATTTGGAGCCCGGCCCTACAGCCGAGGCCGTTGCCACCGCATAGACCCTGCCATTACAGTCGACGGTTGAAGAGCAGCCCAAATCTCGATCAATCTCGGCGAAACCATGTCCGCCCACCGGGTTCAAACCTCCAAACGCCTCATGCCGAAGACGAGCTTTCATCGCGCCGAACGGTCTCCCGAACGACGGACGGACGTGTCGCTGCCGGAGGAGATGGCAAGGATCCGAGACTTGGCGGAAGCCTGGACAATCCGTAATATTGGAAAAAAGGGCCTGTTTACCTACAGTATCAATCCGTATACGGGCGAGAAATCCGAAAAAAACAATGAACTGAGACAGCTTATGTCATCGCGCACGTTGGCGGAAATGAGCGTAGGAAATCTCTCGCTTCGCCCTGTTCATCGCCGCAATTTATCGTTCATCATGAATACATGGTATAGGGAAGAGCGTGGCATTGGTTATATTGAATATGATGGCAAGTCAAAACTCGGGGCGAATGCGATGCTGCTTCGCACATTCGCGGCAAGCCCTCATTTTGGACAGTTCCAGTCAAAGGCTAGGGCAGCCGCGGAGGGCATCCTTGCGCTCCAGAATGCAGACGGGTCTTTTCGCCCTTGGCTAAAGGAGCCGAATTATTCCTTCGACGCAAAATATCTCTTAACATTTTACTCAGGGGAAGCACTGGTAGCTTTGCTGGAATATTATTTCCGAACTGGATTAACCCGTTATTTTGACGAAGCGGCGCGCAGTGCAGAATTCTATTTAGATGAATATGTCCGCAATATCGCAGATAATTATTACCCGGCATACGTGCCTTGGCACACCATCGCTTATCGGCATCTATATGAGTTGACGAAAGCCGATAAATTCGCCGAGGCGGTGTTTACTCTGAACGACAAATTGCTTGAACTTCAGGACCGGTCGTACAGGATTGGACGATTCTTCAATCCAGAAACCCCTCAGTACGGCCTTCCGCACGCGTCCTCGGACGGAGTTTATACCGAGGGGCTGGCTTATGCATTCGAGATGGCGCAGCGGACAGGGGATGAGGTGAGGGCAGGGCGATACCTTGACGCTATTATGCTCTCGTTGAAAAACATCGCATCTTTGCAGTATAGAGAAAAACTGGATGAATCTTCTCTTCCTTTTTATGCGTACCGAGGAGCCATCAGGACCAATGCAGAGAAAAATAGGTGGGCTCGCATAGACAATGCCCAGCATACGATAGACGCTATCCAGGCCTTGGGGAATTTTCTCGGAAGCAAGCAGGCTTCTACATTCGAGCTGGGGCTTTGACTCCCGTCAAAGGACAGCCGGGAGCCCCGAACTGCTCCTGCGTTTCTTCACCCGGGCAGTGCGGCCAGCAACCCAGTCTGGATCTGTACCATTTCGACCTTCAACGCCACCCAAAATATTGCCCATGGTTCTGCTTGACCGGCTCAAGCCATGATGCAAGCATGGAAAAGCGTTTTGAACACATCAGGCTCATAAATGCCGACGTTGGAATACCTGTTGACCCCATCGCCGGAAGAGCTGGCGCAAACCCATGTGCTGTTTTTGGCGCGTCATGCCCTCGACTCCAGCCCGGAGCGCAGGGCCAAGTACGGCTACCACGTCGTCTACCATGCCATCATGCTCGAAACGCTGCGCGGGCTGGGTTTCAGGGTCACGCCGGCGAGCGAGCACGAGGTGCTGTTCGGGCCTTTCGACTTTGATTTCCTCTATGCCATTCATTCGCATGCGATATTCGATGGTCACGAGCTCCTGGCGCCGGCAATCGCGGCCTATCGTGGCGTCCCGTGTCTCGGCGCATCGGCGTCAAGTCGGGCGGTCTCGGAAGACAAGGTATTGGCCAAGCAACTGGCTGCTTCGCTGGGGCTCGATGTCGCCAAGCACAGGATCATGCAGCCCGGTGAGGTCAGCAATGACAAGTTCAGCCTGCCCGGTTCGTGGATTGTCAAGCCGCGAGGGGGTATCGCTTCCGACGCAATTGTAAAGGTCGAGAACGAAGCGGATTGGCGGGATGCGCTGACAACCATCTCGGATCCGCGTCACGGCGGCCGTGAATTCATTGCAGAAGAGTTTGTGCCGGGCCTCAATCTGACGGTTCCAATTGTCGAGGGCTTCCCCCCGGGTTCATTGGCGGTCTTCGAGGAGCGCGGCCGCCCTGGCGACAATGTTCTGACCAATGAAGCAAAGCGAGGGCTCAACAGTTCCTACAAGTCCGCTCCTTACGACGGACCGGGAGCTGAAGAGGTTTCGGAGGCAACCGCACGAATGGTGGCCGAGATGTCGCCATTCGATTATGCCCGCTTCGACTTCCGTTATGATCCCGACACGCGGCGGACCGTTTTCATCGAAGTGAACATCGCCTGCAACATGGCGCCGGCCTCGGCGGTCTATCGTTCGGCCGCCCTGCATGGGATCAAGTATGAAGAACTGGTGGGACATGTTTTGACGCACAGTCTCAGGCGTCAGAGAAAGCGGCAAAGATAGCCGCAACGCTCGATAGGGCACTTCAGTGATGGTCAGCGCATGCAAATCGATATGGTCGACAAATTCGAAGCGTTGCAGCCGCTGAGAGAGAATTGGGACCGGGTATATGACTCCGATCCGGAGGCGAACTTCTTCCTGTCGTGGCCATGGATGTCGAATTGGCTGCGACGCCCAAATTGGGTGATTTTGGCTGCGCGATCTCCCGGGTCGAACGAGTATGTCGCCTTCTTCCCTTTGCAACTCGTCACCGGGCTTGATGAGCAGACGGGGTTTTATAGCAGCATAAGGATGGCCGGCTCGTATTTCGCCACCTATACGGGCTTCATCTGCGTTCCCGAATTCGAAGAGCAAGTCATTTCGTCGTTCGCCGATCGCCTGCAGGCGCTGAATTGGGCAACGTTACACTGCGACGACATTTCGATATCGGCCAGGCGCCGTCAAATGCTGCTTGGAAGCTTTTCCGACAATGATTTTGTGAAAGAAAAGATTGAACGACGTCGCCATACAACCCGAACAGGCGAAAACATAAATCATGACATCTATATGTATGTCGATTTGCCAGCCGATTGGGACGAATTCCTGGATGGCAACCTTGGCCCGAAAACCCGTCGTGATGTCCGCCATTTTCTTCGTCAGGTCGAAAATAGCGGAGAATACCGGATAAGTTTGGCGGACTTCGAGACAATCCAAAGCGACCTGGAGGTTTTCTATCAACTTTGGCTTGCGCAGTGGGAGGCCAAAAGCCGCGTCTATGCTCAGGGTGTTATTGCCAACTGCCGCCATATGTTACTTGAGTGCCACAAAACGGGTGTGCTGTTCGCGCCCGTATTGTGGAAAGGCGATACTCCATTAGGAGTACACATTACGTTTATCGACAGGTCAAAGGGTTCACTCGTCTGTTTCCTTGTCAGCCGCAATCTCGCAATTCGGAAGCCTCCACCGGGCTTGGTGCTTCACGCCTACAGCATCCGTTGGGCAATTCAAAACGGCCTCAGGACCTACGACCTTGGCACTGGAGATTTTTCTTACAAGTACAGTTTCGGATCGAAGGAGCGGCTTGTAGAGGGTGTCCGGATCGACTCCACCAACAGCCGCGGAAACAGGCTGGATCGAAGAAGCCTTCCCTCGGTGATTTCGTCGGTGCGAAAGCTGCGTCAGGAGGGGAAGTTCCATCTGGCCGAGCGCGGTTGCAGGCAGGTGCTCGAAACTGAACCGAGCAATCTGGAGGCGCGCCGGCTTCTGGACGAGCTTGTGGCGGCTAGGCGTATCGAGGAGCAATTTGCGCGTGCGCTGCAATGCCATCGGAGCAAGCAATTTTTGGATGCCCAGAGGATTTATCTGCAGGTACTGACAGCAAATCCCCGGCATTACGACGCTAATTATCTGTTGGGCGTTCTATGTCTTCAGGCCGGTCGGTATCAGGCAGCGGACACCTACCTCGCTCGCGCCACTGAGATCAATCCGAAAGCCGCAGCTGCGTACAACAACAGGGGGCATGCCTTGCGCGGCCTGAAACGGTATGACGAGGCTCTCGCGTGCTACGAGAAAGCCATCGGGGTGAAACCCGATTTCGTGCAGGCAATGAACAATCGGGGGGTGACGTTGCGGGCGTTGGGGCGCATTGATGAGGCACTCGCCAGCTTTGACGAGGCGCTGACGCTCAAACCGGACTTTACCAAGGCCTTGTCCAATCGCAACCAGTTGCGTGTGCCCCTGCCGCGCGATCGTTTGTCCATCGCCGATGATGTGGACACCTTAGAGTAAAGCGCATCGCGTTTGCATCTGGTCAAGGACAGGAATGGCCGGATAAACCGTCGACCTGCTAACCTTTCCACTCCATCGACAGCCCATGCGGATCGCAGATCGCGAGCGTTTTGACCCTGCGCTCGCCATTGAAGTATCTGCTGACCTTGAGAGGATTGAACGTCTCAGTGGGGTTGGGGTGTGCGACCTCGCCTTCCACGGTGACGCGCCAGACCGGCGCCGTCTTGCTCGCCTCCAACAGGATATCGTTTATGCGTCGGTGTTGTTCGCCGGAAAGCTGATAGCCCATTATCGTGTGATACACGCACCGGGCTTGGTAAGGCGGAATCTCCGCCAGCGCAGAGGCCAGGTTCAGCACGGCGTCGCCGCCTTTGATCCGGGGCGGATGCGCGGCGGCGACCTTCAAGGCGCCATCCAGTTTTGTAAGCCGGTCAATGCGCTCGGGCCAGACAAGCGCCTTGAGCCACCGGCGTTCATTTTCATCCCGAACATCGGTCGGATAAAGTTCGAGGCCGATCCTCGATGAAACGGGGGGCGGGAACATCCCCAAAACAGGCACGCCAGGCCCTTCAAGGATGCAGGAAAGGACGAAATCCGCATCGGTCCACCGCTCCAGCTTCGGAGCGCCTGTCCCGTCCGTATACCGATATCCATAGCTGTCAAAGTTCAGGTTCAGGCCGGCGCTGGATCCGATCTCGACGAGGCCAAGCGGAGCGGCGGCTTCGCGCGCAACCAGATCGAATGCGGGCAGCAGCAGCGCGCTGCGGCCAGCCTCGTTGGTGTTGGTGGCGCGCTTCGAGATGATGTCGACGAGTTCGGCTTCGTGGGCACCGCAAAAAGCGGCGAAAAGTTCGAATGCGCGATCGTCGGCCGGCCGCGTTCCGCCCAGACTCGGATAATAATCCTTGAGCGGATGGTCGACGCCGCCGAGCAGGAGATACTGTACCGCGCCGAAGACAAGGTTCGCCGCCGGCTGACCCTTCCTGCGCCCTGCCGCCAGGCGCTGCAGCGCGACGTTGTCCGCCATCCCAAGCGACAGCTTTTCATAGAGGGGAGAGCCGCCACGACGAGACTCGTTGGCAAAGAAGCGGTAATAGTGAGCGCTTGTTTCAAACACCACCATAGCACGGACCTAGCGGGTAATAGATTGTCTTGGATGTGGATTCCACCTGAAATTGCCTTAATGCTTTCGGCCCAGCGGGTCAAGGAACCGGGCGAACAATAGAGGCTCTCGAGCATACACTCTTGTGAGACTGGCGGATGAACGAAAGCGTGGACGATTCACCTTCGGGATATACTATCATTGATGGCGCCTTTCGCGACGAATCGCGCAGCCGTTCGGTGCCATACCGGCTTTATGCCCCGGCTCCCCTCTCTGGCGCTTACCCGGTGATCCTTGTGTCGCATGGCATTGGCGGATCGCGCGAGGCGATGCCTTACCTCGGGCGGCGCCTGGCGGAAAGCGGTTACGTGGCGGTGCAACTGCAGCATACCGGGACGGACAGTTCGATCTGGCAACACGCAAACTCTCTTGCGGAAGTCTACCGCATTCTTCGTGAAGCCATGTGGGACGCCAATGCGGCGCGCGCGCGATTTCAGGACGTGCCCTTTGCCCTGCGCGAGCTTGCACGCATGAACGGCGAGGGGCGGCTCGCCGGCCGCCTAAATTTGACACGCATCGGCATGGCCGGACATTCTTATGGAGGCGTCTCGACGATGGTTGCAGCAGGGCAGAGAATGGGCCCGGGCGGGCAGTGGTCGTTCAAGGAGCCAACAATTCGCGCTGGCCTGGTCATGAGCCCGAACATACCCATCCAGGGCGGCGACTTGGCCGCCCTTTACCGCGATATCGATATCCCGCTCTTTCACATCACCGGCACAAAAGATGGCAATGCGGTGCCCGGCAACAAGGAATTCGATCCGATACAGCGGACCCTCCCTTACGCAGCGCTGACCATCCCTCATCAATATCTGCTCGTTCTCGACGGTGCTGGCCACAATGCGTTTTCCGGCCTGAAGCACGGACCACACGCCCACGGCCCCGAGGAGGAGACCCGCTACACGCGCGTCGTCCAAGATGGAGCAGTGGCGTTCTTCGATGCCTACCTGAATGGGAACACGGCGGCTCTGGCGGCGCTTCGCCAAACGTTTCAATCCAGCCTTGAGCCGACCGACAGGTTTGAATGGAAATAGCGGGAAAGTCCGCCAGCGTTCACTGACAGTTGTTCGACCTGGATTCGACGTGGCAGGATGGGGGAAGCAGCCAGCTTGACTTTATCTGGTACGCCCAAGGGGAATCGAACCCCTGTTACCGCCGTGAAAGGGCGGTGTCCTGACCGCTAGACGATGGGCGCGCTCAGATGTGAGCGCTTATAGTTGCGTTGCACCAAACCGGCAACCCGTCTGCCGCTACCTGCGACAACTTTTTTCGGTGACCGCAAAACCGCGCATTTTCGGCGATTTCCCCGGTTCGACGCAGCATCGCGTGCCGTGCTGAGACAGCACTGCGGGCGTTGCATGGACGAGAGGAGAACCAGCCTTTACCGCCGCCGACGGCAGCGCCAGTTCCAGTCGCGCTCGGGACCGACGTCGATGTGGACGGATTCGGTATGGCAGTAGGTGCCGACCCCGCCGCGCCCTGGCATGCTGCGGATGTAGCTTGCCAATTGCGCTTTCGAGACGCCTGGAACCTGGATATCGGCGGCGGCGCAATACATGTGCAGCGAATTCTTGGCGCCGTTGGCGCGGCGGTTGCGGGCCGGGTCACGATAGCCGGAGGTGACGATCATCTTCTTGCCGTAGTGGCCCTCGATCGTCTTCAGCACGCGGACCAGCGAAGGTTTCAGGCAGGCAACGTCGACATTCTCGGTCTGCTTCAAAAGACCGTTGGGCGCCAGCCGGGCAAGTCCGGGAGCGTATGCCACCTGATAGGCGTCATCCTCGTTCAGGTCGACGTCGCTGTCGTCGTCGAGGCCGGATTTGCGCTTGATCTCGAAAAGCGCGGTCTTGCGCACGCCAGGCAGCGCGTCCTCGGTGAAACGGCTGGTATCGCCGAGCGAAGCCAGTTGCACCGGCTTTTCAGCCGGTTTGGCCGAGGCCAGGGTGATGGCGGGTTTTGCCACCGCCTTGGGCTGCGCGGCCTTGGGCTGCGCCGCCGACGGTTGCTCGCCCGACCTGTTGTTGGCCTGCGGGGCTGCCGAGGCGGGCGTGGCGCTGAACAAAGAGGCGAAAAACCCCTTTTTCCTCGGCGCATAGGCCTGTGGCTCTGCGGCGGTCACATAGACCGGGTTGTTCATCGCCGGCGCGGCGGCCTCGGCCTTTGATTTCGGCGACTTCGGCGTGGCCGTGCCGGCATCGGCGGTTTCAGTCTTCTGCGCAGCAGCGTCGGCCTGTTCAACCGTCTGCGCCGCCTGTGGCTGCGGCGTTTGGCCCGCAGCCGTCTCTGCGCCCGCTGTAGCCGCGACGGGGAAGCCGGCATCCGATTTGGCGCCTCCCTGGAGGGCCTGCGCCCCTGGCTTGGCCGCCGGCACAGAAGCGACCTGCTCGGGAAGGCTTGCGTCGCCCTTGGCGGTCATCGTCATTTGCGAAGTCGTCATCTGCGACGATGAATCGGTGGTGACCTGTTGGGTGCCGGCGGCCGTGTCCGTAGCGGAGGCATTGTAGCCAGGCATGCCGACGGACAGCGACGGGTCGCCGGCCGAGGTGCAGGACGCCAGGAGCACGGAGAAAAGCGCGGCCGCAATGGCGCGGCTTTCTCCCTTCGCGAGGCGCGATCCTGCTGATTTCAAAACAAAATTCCCCCTCGATGTCCGGTCGGTACTTCATTGGCGGCACCGAAACGTCTCGCCGCAATAAACCCTTGTCCCCGAACGGAAACGAGACCTGTGTCAAATCCGCAAGCCCCAGAGTAATTCGACGGCTAGAGAAGAATCGGGAGTGCTTAAGGGTTGACGACACCATTTCGCCCTCTTTTACCGGCGCGTCAACTCACCACACATTACAGAAGGTTACACACGCACCTTGACATAGGTGCCCGGCGCATCGCCCAGGGTTTTCATGTGCTTGCCGGGTTTGCGGGCCGGCACGCGGGTGTCGTCCCTGGCCTCGATCCAGCGTTGCCAGTGCGACCACCAGGAGCCGGGATGGTTGGTGGCCTTGGCGAGCCACTCGTTGAAGTCGCCGGTTGGCTTGCCGCCGGTCCAGAAGTGATATTTCTGCGCCGCCGGCGGATTGACGACGCCGGCGATGTGGCCGGAGCCGGCCAGGACGTAGTCGACCTCGCCCCCGAAATATTTCGAACCGAGGAACACCGAAAGCGCCGGCGCGATATGGTCTTCCTTGGAGGCGAGGTTGTAGACCGGGATGGTGACATCCTTCAGCGATACGACGTGGCCCGCCAGTTCCATCTCGCCTTGCGAAAGTCTGTTCTCGAGATAGCAATTGCGCAGGTAGAAGGAGTGGTTGGCTGCGGCCATGCGGGTCGAATCGGCGTTCCAGTAGAGCAGGTCGAAGGGCAGGGGATCCTTGCCGCGCATGTAGTTGTTGACGACATAGGGCCAGATCAGGTCGCCCGAGCGCAGCATGTTGAAGGCGGTCGCCATCTTGGTGCCGTCGAGATAGCCTTTCTCGTTCATCGCCTTTTCGACGGCCGCGACCTGCTCCTCGTCGACGAACACTTTCAGGTCGCCGGCATGGGTGAAATCGACCTGCGTGGTGAAGAAGGTGGCCGATTTGATGCGGTGGTCGCCCTCCTGCGCCAAAAGCGCCAGGGCGGCTGCCAGCAACGTGCCGCCGACGCAATAGCCGACGGCGTTGACGTCCTGTTCGCCGGTGGCCTTTTCGATCGTGTCCAGGCCGTATTGCAGGCCCTCTCTGATATAGGCCTCCCAGCTCTTGGTGCCGTGCCGCTCGTCCGGGTTGATCCAGGAGATGACGAAGACGGTGTGGCCCTGCTCGACCGCCCAGCGGATGAAGGATTTTTGCGGGTTGAGATCGAGAATGTAGAATTTGTTGATCCATGGCGGGCAGATCAGCAGCGGCCGCTTGAGCACGGTCTCGGTCGCCGGATCATATTGCAGGATCTCGGCGACGTCGCTGCGGCCCACCACCTTGCCGGGTGTCGTGGCCAGGTTCTTGCCGATCTCGAAGGACGAATAGTCGGCCTGCCTCAGTTTCAGGTCGCCCTTGCCGGCGGCGATGTCCTCGGCCAGCATCTTCATGCCGCGCACCAGGTTTTCGCCATTCGAAGCGATGGTCTCGCGAAACAGTTCCGGGTTGGTCAGGATGAAATTCGACGGCGAGATGGCGTTGGACACCTGCTTGACGTAAAAACCAGCCTTGTGGCGGGTGTGCTCGTCCAGGCCATCGGCGTGCTCGACCAGGTCGTTCGCCCAGCGCGAGGTGACGAGATAGGCCTGTTTGAGGAAATCGAAAAAGGCATTGCGGCCCCATTCCGGGTCCTGGAAACGCTTGTCGCCGGGCTCGGGCTTGAACGCGCCTTCGGCGTCTTCGCCGCCGTCGCTGAGGCGCTGGATGGAGTTGGCCCAGACGGTCATGTAGCCGGAAAACAGCCGCGTTTGCGCCTCCAGCGCGCGCTGCGGATCGGAAAGCCAGTATTCGCTGAGCTTGGAGAAGGTTTTCACCATATCGACGACCGGCTCGGCGACATGATCGCGCACGTCGCCTTTCTCGCGCGGCTCGGCCCATGCGGAAGCCGCCTTGCCGGCCTGCTCGATCATGCGCGCCATGTTCAAGGCGAAGCGCTCCGGATCCTTGACCAGATATTGCTCGACGGTCGAAGGCCGGTCATCTTCCGCTTTGCCCGAATCGGGTGTTTTGGACATGGTTCGCGGGGTTCCTCCCGAAGCGTTTTCTTGACATAGTATCATGGCACATCCAACAGGGTCCAACGCGCTCTATCTTGGCTGCCCGGGAAACAATATGACGACTGGTACTGGCAAGACTGTTTTTTCTGGCACTGGTCGTTTTTGCCACATGGGCGCGGCGGTCGTCTTTTTGGCGATCGCCGGCTGTTCGAGCACCAACATCGAGGGCGCCACGCCTGTCGCGGCTACCGACGGGCCGAAGAACACCGGCACCTATCCGAACCTGAATATCTCGCCGCAGGCGGCGGCGGAGCAATTCACCGAGGCGGAAAAGAACGCCAAGCTCGCCCAGTTGAAGGCGGAGGCACAGGCGCAGGGCTCAAAGGGCGGCGCGGTCAAGGTCGCGAACCCGGCGGCGCTGAACACATTGGCGAAGCAGCATGGCGCCGATGCGCTGAAGCAGATCGAAGCCAAATGCGATCCCGCCCTCGACCCTACCTGCAAATAGGATTATATCGCGCGACCGACAAGCACCACCGACGGGCACCTTTGCCAAAAACCACTTTGACCGTCTGGAATTGAACCCACCACTGGAAACGACATGGAAGAATTTCACAAGGTCCGCCGGCTTCCGCCCTACGTCTTCGAGCAGGTCAACCGGCTGAAGGCCAGTGCCCGCTCGCGCGGCGCCGACATCATCGACCTTGGCATGGGCAATCCGGACCTGCCGACGCCCAAGGCCATCGTCGACAAATTGTGCGAGGTCGTGCGCGACCCGCGCACGCACCGCTATTCATCGTCGCGCGGCATTCCGGGCCTGCGCCGCGCCCAGGCCAATTACTATGCCCGCCGTTTCGGCGTGAAACTCGACCCGGACACGCAAGTGGTGGCGACGCTGGGCTCGAAGGAGGGCTTCGCCAATATGGCGCAGGCGATCACCGCGCCCGGCGACGTGATCCTGTGCCCAAATCCGACCTATCCGATCCACGCTTTCGGCTTCATCATGTCTGGCGGCGTCATCCGCTCGTTGCAGGTGGAACCGGACGACGGCTTCATTCCGGCGCTGGAGCGCGGCATCCGCCATTCGATCCCGAAGCCGCTGGCGTTGATCCTCAATTATCCGTCGAACCCGACGGCGCAGGTCGCCTCGCTCGATTTCTACAAGGAGGTGGTGGCCTTCGCCAAGAAGAACGACATCATCATCCTGTCTGACCTTGCCTATTCGGAAATCTATTTCGACGGCAATCCGCCGCCCTCGGTGCTGCAGGTGCCGGGCGCGATCGACGTGGCGGTCGAGTTCACCTCGATGTCGAAGACCTTTTCGATGCCCGGCTGGCGCATGGGTTTTGCCGTCGGCAACGAGCGGCTGATCTCGGCGCTGACGCGGGTGAAATCCTATCTCGACTACGGCGCCTTCACGCCGATCCAGGTGGCTGCCGCGCACGCGCTCAACGGCGACGGCGCCGATATCGCGGAAGTGCGCGACATCTACCACAAGCGCCGCGACGTCATGGTCGACGCCTTCAGCCGCGCCGGCTGGGTCGTCCCGGCGCCGGCGGCGTCGATGTTCGCCTGGGCGCCGATCCCGGAGCCGTTCAAGCATCTCGGCTCGCTCGAATTCTCCAAGCTTCTGATCGAGCACGCCGACGTGGCGGTGGCGCCGGGCGTCGGCTTCGGCGAGCATGGCGACGATCATGTGCGCATCGCGCTGGTCGAGAACGAGCACCGGATCCGGCAGGCGGCGCGCAACATCAAGCGCTTCCTGGCGTCCAGCGCCAAACAGCCCAACAATGTGGTGCCGCTCGCCGCGCATCGTTGAGTTGCCACAGATCACATCGACCAAATTCTTGAGGGGCGTCGCCGGACATGGCTGAAGCGTTGCGTGTTGGAATCGCCGGTCTCGGCACTGTCGGCGCTTCGGTGGCGCGCGTGCTGCGCGACAAGGCGGCGGAACTGACTCGGCAATGCGGCCGCGAGGTCGTCGTGTCGGCCGTTTCGGCCCGCGATCCCAAACGCGACCGCGGCGTCGATCTCGGCGCGGCCAAGTGGTTCGACGATCCGGTAAGAATGGCGCAGACCGCCGAGATCGATGTTTTCGTCGAACTGATCGGCGGCGACGAAGGGCCGTCGCATTCATCGGTGAAAGCGGCGCTTGAAGCCGGCCGCCACGTCGTCACCGCCAACAAGGCGCTGCTCGCCAAACATGGCGTGGCGCTGGCCGAGACCGCCGAGAAGAAGGGCGTGCTGCTCAATTACGAGGCGGCGGTGGCGGGCGGCATTCCGGTCATCAAGACGATGCGCGAGGCGATGGCCGGCAATTCGGTGACCCGCGTCTTCGGCATCCTCAACGGCACCTGCAACTACATCCTGACCCGCATGGAAGCCGAGGGCCTGTCGTTCGACGACTGCCTGAAAGATGCGCAGCGGCTGGGCTATGCCGAGGCCGACCCGACCTTCGACATCGAGGGCCACGATACCGCGCACAAGCTGTCGATCCTGACCAGCCTTGCCTTCGGCACGAGGATTGCCGCCAACGACATCTATATGGAAGGCATTTCCAACATCAGCCAGGCCGACATCCGCGCGGCCGGCGATCTCGGCTACCGGATAAAGCTGCTCGGCGTCGCCCAGCGCACGGAAAGCGGTATCGAACAGCGCGTGCACCCGACCATGGTGCCGACGGCCTCGGTCATCGCGCAGGTGCACGGCGTCACCAATGCGGTGGCCATCGAAACCGATATCCTTGGCGAGCTTTTGCTCTCCGGTCCCGGTGCCGGCGGCAACGCCACCGCATCGGCGGTGGTCGGCGACATTGCCGACATCGCTAAGAGCCGGCCCGGCTTCCAGCACGGTCCGGTGTTCGGCCTGCCGGCGAAGGAATTGCGGCCGTACAAGAAGGCGCAGATGCGCAGCCATGCGGGCGGCTATTTCATCCGGCTGACCGTGCATGACCGCATCGGGGTCTTTGCCGCCATCGCCAAGCGCATGGCCGACAACGAGATTTCGCTGGAATCGATCGTGCAGCACGCCGCCGGGCCGGATACCGCCTTGCAGAAGACAGTGATTCTCGTCACCCACGAGACGACGGAAGCGGCGGTCCGCAAGGCCGTCGACGGCATCACCAGGGACGACCATCTGACCGACAAGCCGCAGGTCATCCGCATCGAGCGGGCGGAATAGGCGTATCGCTTTTCTCCTTCAATCGATTGATCTCGTTGTGTTTTCAAAAAAGACCCGCAGAGGTCTTGCTGTTGTCATGGAGCTTTGACACAACCGGCGCGCCTCTGGCGGGAGGCAATGTGCCAACGAGGATTGTCCACCGATGAACGTTGCCCAGAACATCGTCGCCGGCCTTGACCGGATACTCACAATGGAACTGGTGCGTGTCACCGAACGCGCCGCCGTTGCGGCAGCCAGATTGCGCGGACGCGGCGACGAAAAGGCCGCCGACCAGGTCGCGGTCGACGCGATGCGCGAAGAGCTCAACCGCCTCGCCATCAACGGCACGGTGGTGATCGGCGAAGGCGAGCGCGACGAGGCGCCGATGCTCTATATCGGCGAAGAGGTCGGTTCCGGCAAAGGCCCGGCGGTCGATATTGCGCTCGATCCGCTCGAAGGCACGACGATCTGCGCCAAGAACCTGCCCAACGCACTGGCGGTCATCGCCATTGCGGAAAAGGGCAGCCTTCTGTTCGCGCCCGACGTCTATATGGACAAGATCGCCATTGGCCCGGGTTATGCGGACGGCGTCATCGACATCGATGCCGCGCCGGCCGAAAACATCGCCAGCCTGGCCAGGGCCAAGGGCGTGGCGGTGTCGGAGATCACCGCCTGCATCCTCGACCGGCCGCGCCATGGCGCGCTGATCGAGGCGGTGCGCGCCACGGGCGCTGCGATCCGGCTGATCGGCGATGGTGACGTCGCCGGCGTCATCCATACCACCGATCCGGACGAAACCGGCATCGACATCTATCTCGGCACCGGCGGCGCGCCGGAGGGTGTGCTGGCGGCGGCAGCGTTGCGTTGCACCGGCGGCCAGATGCAGGGAAGGCTGATCCTCGACACGCCGCAAAAGCTGGCGCGCGCGGCGAAGATGGGCATCCTCGACCCGAAGCGGGTCTACCGCGCGCAAGACATGGCGCGCGGCGACGTGCTGTTCGCGGCAACCGGCGTGACCGACGGCAACATGCTGGCCGGCGTCAAGTTCGGCCGCAATTTTATCACCACGCATACGATCGTGCTGCGCTCGTCGTCGCGCACCGTGCGCGAGATCAAGGCCAGGCACCAGGATCTGGAAAAGTTTTGATTCCCGACTCGGGTTTGCCGTCGCATATTGTGAGAAATGACAATCCGCAGACGGCGCGTCGCATGACGGGCGAAAACCGTATCTTCCTCGATGTCAGGCAGTCGGCATCAGGTGTTTCCTGGGAGCACCGGTTGACCGAGCGGCAGGACATGACCGCGCTTGCCATAGCGCAAGGCTATGGCGTGCCGGACATCGTTGCGCGCGTGCTTGCCGGGCGCGGTGTTGCCGCCGAGCAGACCGAGCGGTTCCTTGATCCGACCATCCGCGACCTTTTGCCGGACCCGGCGTCGCTGACCGACATGGAAAAGGCCGCCGCCCGCATCGCCGGGGCAGTCGTTGCCAGGGAAAAGGTGGCGATCTTCGGCGACTACGATGTCGATGGCGGGGCCTCGTCGGCGCTGCTCAAGCGGTTCCTCACGCATTTCTCGGTGCCTGCGGAGATCTACATACCGGACCGTATCTTCGAAGGGTACGGCCCCAATCCGGAAGCGATGCGCGAACTCGTCTCGCGCGGCGCGACGCTGATCGTCACCGTCGATTGCGGCACCAACAGCGCCGTCTCCGTCGACGCGGCGAACGCTGCCGGCGCCGATGTCGTGGTGCTCGATCATCACCAGCTCGGCGGTCCGCTGCCGGCAGCGGTTGCGGTCGTTAATCCCAATCGAGAGGACGACCTTTCGGGGCAGGGCCATCTTTGTGCCGCTGGCGTCGTCTTCCTGGCGCTGGTGCAGACGGCGAGGATCCTGCGCGGCCGGTTGCCCGATGCCGCACCGCCGGACCTGCTCGGTTTGCTCGACCTCGTTGCGCTGGCCACCGTTTGCGACGTGGTGCCGCTGACCGGCGTCAACCGCGCCTTCGTGGTCAAGGGACTGCAGATCGCACGCCAGCAGAGGAACGAAGGATTGGCGGCGTTGGCGCGGGTCTCGCGCATCGGCGAGCCGGTCAGCACGTTTCATCTGGCCTATCTGATCGGCCCGCGCATCAATGCCGGTGGGCGCATCGGCGACGCAGCACTCGGCAGCCGCCTGCTCGCCACCGACGATCCCGTCGAGGCCCGCACCATCGCCGAGACGCTGGATCGGCTCAATCAGGAGCGGCAGCAGATGGAACTGGAAATGCTGGCCGCGGCGCGCGTCGAGGCCGATGCCGAGCTTGCCGGCGGCAATGGCCCGGCCATCGTCGTCACCGCCAGCTCCAACTGGCATCCGGGCATCGTCGGCCTGCTGGCCTCGCGGCTCAAGGACCATGCGCGCCGGCCGGCTTTCGCCATCGCCTTCAACGCCAATGGTGTCGGCACCGGGTCCGGCCGTTCGGTGTCGGGCTTCGATCTTGGCCGGCTGGTGCGCGAGGCGGCCATTGCCGGGCTGATCGTCAAGGGCGGCGGCCATGGCATGGCGGCCGGCATCACGGTGGAGCGGGTGAAACTTGGCGCGCTCAGGGCCTTCTTCGAGGAACGAGCGGCGGCCGAGGTGTTCCGGCTGCAAGGCGAGGAAAGCCTGGCGATCGACGGCGCGCTGGCCGCCGAAGGCGCGACGCTTGGCCTGCTCGATGCACTGGAGAAAGCCGGCCCGTTCGGCGCCGGGCATGTCGCACCGGTCTTCGCGCTGCCGCGCCATCGCCTTGCCGATGCGAGGCCGGTCGGCACCAATCACATCCGCGCCGAGTTGCAGTCGGAAAGCGGCGGCCGCATCCAGGCGATCGCGTTTCGCGCCGTCGATACGGCGCTCGGCGAATTCCTGTTCAAGAACAGGGGCAAGCCGGTGCATGTCGCCGGTTCGCTGTCGGGCAATCACTGGAACGGCAACCGCACGGTGCAGTTCCGCATCGTCGATGCCGCTCGCGCCTGAGGACAGCTTCCGTTTTCTGCGCGGACCTTCAGTTCGGGTCGCGCTTCAGGCGAGAACCGCCTGCAGGCGGGCCAACTCGTCGATCTGCGCCATCGTCACCTGATAGCCGATGCGGATCGCCTCGTCGGCGCGATGGAATTCGGTCAGGCCGATGTGGCTGAGTTTTGGCTGCAGCGACATATCGGGCGGGTCGCCGGCAAGTCGCGCCCGCGAAATGCGATCCTGGATGATGTTGAAGGCTTCGACCATAACCCCGGTGATGCCGAGCCGTGTCTGGTACTGGTGCCCTGTGTCGATCAGGCCGGGCCTTGGCGCGTCCTTCTCGACGACCAGTTCGCCGGCGCTGTGCTTGATGACGGCGGCGCGGCCGAACAGATCGTAGTGAAGGTTCACCGCGACCACGAGCGGCTGCTCGTAGGCGCGGCAGACCGAGACCGGGACCGGATTGACCAGCGCACCGTCGACCAGCACGCGACCGTTGCAACTGACCGGTTCGAATACGCCGGGCAGGGCATAGGAGGCGCGCATGGCGGTGATCAGCGAGCCGCCCGACAGCCAGATTTCATGGCCGGTGCGGATCTCCGTGGTGACGCAGACGAAAGGTTTTGGCAGATCCTCGAAACGGATGCCGGCCATGTGCTCGCGCAGCCGTGCATCGAGCTTCATGCCGCCGAACAGTCCGCTGCCGCGCAGGTTGAGATCGAGAAGACCAAAAATGCGTCGCTTGGTCAGGCTTCTGGCGAATTCTTCCAGCTCATCCAGCTTGCCGGCAAGATAGCAGCCGCCGACCAGCGCGCCGATCGAGGTGCCGGCGATCATCGACACTTCGATGCCGGCTTCGTCGAGCGCGCGCAGCACGCCGATATGGGCCCAGCCACGCGCGCAGCCGCCGCCCAGCGCCAGCGAAATGCCTGTTTTCCTGGCGGGGCTCTTTTCGGATGCACCGGCGGAGGATGACAGGCCATTGGCCTCCCGAACGTCTGGTCTGTTATGCAATGACGCCCATTCGAGCATCACAATCTCCCTTGTCCCGCGGCTAAATTATCGGCAGGCCGTATCGAAATCATGAATATACGTGATTGCAGTTCGGCGAATGGTTCAAATGGATGGTTCATGAGGCTTTCGATACGTTTCTTGCGCATCGAACAGCGGCTTGCTGCCATCGTTGGCAAGCATCCCCTTGCCGTCGATCAGTCCCACCGTCCGATAAAAGCATGAACGCCGGCCGGTGTGGCAGGTTGCGTCGTGGCCCATCACTTTGACGCGCAGCCATATTGCGTCCTGGTCACAATCCGTGAGCATCTCGACGATTTTCTGGACATTCCCGGATGTTTCGCCCTTCTTCCACAGAGCGCTGCGCGAGCGCGACCAGTAGTGGGCGATGCCAGTTTCCAGCGTCAGCGCCAGCGCCTCGGCGTTCATATGCGCGACCATCAGCAGCATGCCGTCTTCGGCATCGGTGACGACGACGGTGACCAGGCCGCCGGCATCGAAGCGCGGCGAAAAGACCGTGCTTTCTTCCAGTGCTTTCTTGTCTGATGGAGCTTTCGGAAATTCCACTGCCGACATCGCCGGTCCTTGTTCAGAGCCTCGCCGAGCACGATCGGATCGGAACGGGCGAGGCTCTGTCTTGTTGTTTGGCCATGATCTGATCCGAGAACCGGTTCTCATTTCTCGCGACCACGGCTGGCGGCCGGCGAGGCTCGTTCAGCCCCTGCCGCCGCGCACCATGGTGACGAAACGGACCTGTTCCTCGGGCGTGTCCTTGAAGACGCCAGTGAAGGTCGAGGTCAGCGTCGTCGAGCCTTCCTTGCGGATGCCGCGCATGGCCATGCACATATGCTCGGCTTCGAGCATGACGGCGACGCCGCGCGGATTGAGCACATCCTGGATGACGCCGGCGATCTGTGCGGTCATCGCTTCCTGGGTCTGCAGGCGCTGGGCAAAGATATCGACGACGCGGGCGATCTTGGACAGGCCGACGACCTTGCCGTCCGGCAGATAGCCGACATGCGCCTTGCCGATGATCGGCACCATGTGGTGCTCGCAATGCGAATGGAACGTTATATCCTTGACGAGAACAAGATCGTCATAGCCGGCGACCTCCTCGAAGGTGCGGCCGAGTTCTTCGGCCGGGCATTTGTCGTAACCGCCGAACATTTCGCGATAGGCCTTCACCACACGCTTTGGCGTATCGACCAGGCCCTCCCGGTCCGGATTGTCGCCGGTCCAGCGCAACAGCGTGCGAACCGCGGCCTCGGCTTCGGCTTCGGTCGGTCGATCGGTGACCGGCTTTTCCATATAGACGGAAGGGGGCATGAATTTCTTGATGACGGCATCCATAAAGGCGTCTCCCGTAGTTCCCCTCTCAGGAGGAACGAGTTGAACGGACCACGACCTTTCGGGTGTTAGAAACGTGCCCTGTTTCCAGCCCGTAAGCGGCGTGAAGTGATTTGAGCAGGGACGCGGTCGTTGGTTGCCTTGTCCATACCCGAGTACCAGCATTATATATGATCGTTGCGAGCGAAAGGAAGACCGTCAGCGGCAATCGCTGTTCGCTTGGCGGCGACGGATTGGAAAAATATGATCGACGACGTCTACAATGCGAAAATTCTGGGATTTGCCGGGAATATCGCGCGGATCGGCCGGCTCGACCATCCCGATGCAACCGCGCGCGCGCATTCCAAGCTGTGCGGCTCGACGGTGACCGTCGATCTGAAGATGGACGACGGCGTCGTCACCGATTTCGCCCATGACGTCAAAGCCTGCGCGCTTGGCCAGGCGTCGTCCTCGATCATGGCGCAGCATGTCGTCGGCGCCAGCGCGGATGAGTTGCGCAGCGTTCGCGAGACGATGCTGAAGATGCTGAAGGAAAACGGCGCACCGCCGCAAGGCCGCTTCGCCGATCTCAGATATCTCGAGCCGGTGCGTGACTACAAGGCGCGCCATGCCTCGACCATGCTGACCTTCGATGCGGTGGTCGACGCGATCGGCCAGATCGAGAAGAAGCGCGCCGAACAGGCGGCGTAGCCGTCAAATGGCGACGGATCACACGCATCAGAGGCGGCGATATACACGCAACTGGCCGGGCCCTTGGCGCAAGACGCCCGGCCGAATCCTCGGCACCTCACTCGTGCGCTTCTACCAGCTGACGCTGTCCGGCTTTGTGGGCAATTCCTGCCGGCATTTGCCGACCTGTTCCGAATACGCGCACGAAGCGATCGCCCGCCATGGGCTATGGGCCGGCGGCTGGATGGGGTTTTTCCGCGTGCTGCGCTGCGGGCCGGGAGGAACGCATGGCATCGACCGTGTCCCGGAGGTGCTGGCCGAGCGCTATGTCTGGTTCACGCCCTGGCGGTACTGGCGGATCGGGAAAAAGGATCCGGCCGCAAACGGCTGAGCTTCCCGTATCAATTCAGCGGTGTTACCGTTCACCGGGCGAAGATGGTGGTGGTTGGGGAAATTAATGCTGAAGAGATCTTGGTCAGCTGCTTGCTTGGTGCTGTCCTTGTCTATTTCAGCCTGGGCCGACGATGCACGTGACGCCTACGAAAAAGGTGATTTTGCCACAGCATTGGAGCTGTTTCAGCCGCGTGCCGACAAGGGAGACCCTGAGGCTGAATTTCACATCGGTCGAATGTATCACTTCGGCCAAGGCGCAATAAAGAAAGACCTGAAAAAAGCCGCCGAATGGTACAGCAAATCGGCTGCTCAGAGGTTCGCTCGGGCGCATAATAACCTGGCTGTGCTTTACGTGCAAGGTGACGGAGTTTCTAAGGATGTTGCCAAGGCAATAGAACTATACCGCAAGGCCGCCGACCAAGGTTTCGCTCCTGCTCAAACTAATTTGGCGAACGCTTTTCGTAGTGGTCAGGGTGTGCCGCAGGATTATGGAAAGGCGACAGAGTTGTATCGCAAGGCCGCCGACCAAGGGTTCGCTCCTGCTCAAACCGGTTTGGCTATCCTTTTTTACAATGGTCAGGGTGTACCGCAGGATTATGGAAAGGCGGCAGAGTTGTATCGCAAAGCCGCCGACCAAGGGTTCGCTCCTGCTCAAACTAATTTGGCTATCCTTTTTTACAATGGTCAGGGTGTGCCGCAGGATGATGGAAAGGCAGTTGAACTGTATCGCAAAGCTGCCGATCAAGGCTTTGCGAACGCTGAGGTGGCACTGGGCGAAATGCTTGAACGATGGCTGGGAGTGGCCAAAGATCCTTCGCAGGCAGCCATTTGGTACCGTAGGGCCGCGGATCAGGGACTCGCGGATGCACAAACTCGGTTAGGCGCAATGCTCTTGGTTGGTAGGGGCATTCCTAAAAATGATGTAGAGTCGGTAGCCTGGTTTCGTAAAGCCGCCGACCAAGGTTATGCCAACGCACAAAGCTATTTAGGTGCAGCCTATGACTTCGGTTACGGTCTGCGGGAAGACTACCACCAAGCTGCTATCTGGTACCGCAAGGCGGCTGAACAGGGAAATGCGCCAGCCATAACAAGTTTGGCTTCTATGTATCAGAGGGGCCGCGGGCTGCTAAAGAATGAAGAAGAGGCTGCGAGGCTGTATCGACAAGCGGCCGAACAAGGTTTCGCACCTGCACAGAACGGGCTCGGAGAAATGCTTCGAGATGGCCGCGGCGTAAAGCAAGACTATACTGAATCTGTTGTCTGGTTTCGTAAAGCCGCTGCGCAAAATCAAATGAGCGGAATTCACAATTTAGGACTTGCGTATGCATATGGCCTGGGCGTGGCCAGAAATGTTAGCGAGGGTGAGTCCTGGCTGCGAAAGGCCGCTAAGATGGGCTATGCACCGGCACCCAAGGCGCTAGAGAAATTACGTCAATTGCAATGACTATTTACGATTTGCAAACCTTAACCGCACGTTGCGCATTTAAGACAAAATCGAGACAAGACGCCTCGCTAAGCCGCTCCTGATAGCCATCAGGAGAGATTGCCAATGCGCCAGATAGACCGCCGTCCATTCGTTTTCGCAGTGGTTATCTACCTTCTGGCCTGGCTTTTTGGTTTTCCGATCCGCGCACAATCGGCGCCGCTGGGAAAGGTCGAATGCACGCTGATCCTGGATGCCGCAAGCGGTGAAACGCTGTATCGGGACGGGGTCTGCGACCAGCGCTTCAGTCCCGCCTCGACTTTCAAGGTCCCCTTGGCCCTGATCGGCTATGACGCGGGAATCCTGAGCGACGAGCACACGCCGGTTTGGGACTACAAGCCCGAGTTCAAGGCGGCAAAGCGGGATCAGAAAACCGTCGACCCGACGATCTGGGAAAAAGACTCGGTGATATGGTTTTCGCAGGAAATCACCCGCCGGCTCGGCAACGAGCGGTTTGCCGGCTATGTCTCGAAATTCGACTACGGCAACACCGATGTTGCCGGCAATGCCGGCAAGAATGATGGCCTCACCCGGTCCTGGGTGAATTCTTCGCTTGAGATATCGCCGGTCGAACAGGTGAATTTCATGCGCCGGCTGCTTGCCGGCGAACTGCCGGTTTCCGACAAGGCCCACGCGATGACCAAAGCGATCTTGCCGACCTTCCGGTCAGGTGGCTGGACGGTGCAGGGCAAGACCGGGACCACCAGGCTTGGCGACAGCGCCGACAAGTCCTCGCTTGGCTGGCGCTCGCTTGGCTGGTTTGTCGGCTGGGCGAACAAGGATACGCGCAACATCGTCTTTGCCCGCCTGGTAATCGATACGAAACGTTCCGATACGCCGAAGGGGCCTCAGGCGCGGGCGATGTTCCTGAAAGAGCTGCCGAATCTCATCAACAACAGCAAGTGATCGGCCATTCGCCTTTACGGCACGAAAATCTGCCCATAAAAGACTGCCGCCGGACGCATCCGGCTTTTTACTTTATGCATGTCGTCGGCCAAAAACCGCTGCACACTTTTGGGCGACATGCATTTCACCACCCGCGCTCGTTTGCGGGACTGGATAGGAGAATTTTATGCTGAATTCCGTTTCCCTGACATTTCCCGATGGCTCCGTCCGCGACTACGAAGCGGCGATGACCGGCGCCGGCCTGGCGGAATCGATCTCGAAGTCGCTGGCCAGGAAGGCGGTCGCCTACTCGATTGATGGCGTGGTGCGCGATCTTTCTGACCCGCTCGGCAAGTCCGGCAAGGTCGAGATCATCACCCGCGAAGACCCGCGCGCACTGGAGCTCATCCGACATGACGCAGCGCACGTGCTGGCCGAAGCCGTGCAGGAATTGTGGCCGGGCACGCAGGTGACCATCGGCCCGGTGATCGAGAACGGGTTCTACTATGATTTTGCCCGCAACGAGCCGTTCACGCCCGACGATTTCCCGGTGATCGAGAAGAAGATGCGCGAGATCATCGCGCGTAACAAGCCGTTCACCAAAGAGGTCTGGTCGCGCGAGAAGGCGAAGAAGATCTTTGCCGACAAGGGCGAGCGCTACAAGCTGGAACTGATCGACGCCGTTCCCGAAGATCAGGAGCTCAAGATCTATGCGCAGGGCGATTGGTTCGACCTCTGCCGCGGCCCGCATATGGTCTCGACCGGACAGATCGGCAGCGCCTTCAAGCTGATGAAGGTGGCCGGCGCCTATTGGCGCGGCGATTCGAACAACCCGATGCTGACCCGCATTTATGGCACGGCCTGGGCCGATCAGGCGCAGCTCGATGCCTATCAGACCATGCTGGAGGAAGCCGAAAAGCGCGACCACAGGAAGCTCGGCCGCGAGATGGACCTATTCCATTTCCAGGAGGAGGGGCCGGGCGTCGTCTTTTGGCATGCCAAGGGCTGGAGACTGTTCCAGAACCTGGTCAACTACATGCGCCGCCGCCTCGACGAGCAGGGCTATCAGGAAGTCAACGCGCCGCAAGTGCTCGACAAGAGTCTGTGGGAGACGTCAGGTCACTGGGGCTGGTACCGGGACAATATGTTCAAGGTGACGGTTGCCGGCGACGACACCGACGACGACCGGATGTTTGCACTGAAGCCGATGAACTGCCCCGGCCACGTCCAGATCTTCAAGCACGGGCTGAAGTCCTACCGCGATCTGCCGGTAAAACTTGCGGAATTCGGCAATGTGCATCGCTATGAGCCGTCCGGCGCGCTGCATGGGCTGATGCGCGTGCGCGGCTTTACCCAGGACGATGCCCACATCTTCTGCACCGAGGAACAGCTCGCCGACGAGTGCATCAAGATCAACGACCTGATCCTGTCGACCTATGCCGATTTCGGCTTCGACGAAATCACCGTCAAGCTGGCGACGCGTCCCGAAAAACGGGTCGGCACCGACGCTATGTGGGATCATGCCGAGGGCGTGCTGCAGGACGTGCTCGACAAGATCGCAGCGCGGTCGGGCAACCGGATCAAGACCGGCGTCAATCCGGGCGAGGGCACGTTCTACGGGCCAAAATTCGAATATGTGCTGAAGGACGCCATCGGCCGCGATTGGCAATGCGGGACCACGCAGGTCGATTTCAACCTGCCGGAACGGTTCGGCGCCTTCTACATCGGCTCGGATTCGGAAAAAAAGCAGCCGGTGATGGTGCATCGCGCCATCTGCGGTTCGATGGAGCGCTTCCTCGGCATCCTGATCGAGAACTATTCCGGCCATTTCCCGCTGTGGTTCGCGCCGCTGCAAGTGGTGGTTGCAACTATCACCTCCGATGCCGACGACTACGCGCAAAAAGTCGTCGCGCAACTGAAGGCGGCCGGACTGTTGACGGAAGCCGATCTTCGCAACGAGAAGATCAACTACAAGGTCCGCGAGCACAGCCTGGCCAAGGTTCCGGTCATCCTCGTCTGCGGCAAGCGCGAGGCGGAGGAAGAGACGGTCAACATCCGTCGGCTCGGCTCGCGCGACCAGGAGTCGCTCGGCCTTGGCCAGGCGGTGGCGATGCTTGCCGAAGAAGCGGTGACGCCCGACCGCAGGCGCAAACGAGTGGCCTGAGTTCAGCCGGATTGTCGACGAAATGGCGGTGGAGCGATCCACCGCCATTTTCAGATACCCGCCAATTCATTCGCTTGTCACGCCAGCCTAGTAACGAGCCTCATGCTCAAGCTGAAGATGCGCGAAAGACCGTTTCCGGAGCTCTCCTATGCCAGCTCGCATCAGCCGGCATTGACGCGCTGGTTCATCCACTCCATCGAAGGCCTGTCCGGCCGCGATCGCTTCGCGGCGCTCTATGACTTTTGGCGCCGCCATGTGGCGCCGAGCGGCGAGCGCGTGTTCAGCCGCATGCTGGAGCTGATCGATGTCAGGGTGCGGACCACCGGCCAATGGCCGCCGGAAAAATTGCCTGACACGCCGCTGGTGATCGTCGCCAACCACCCGTTCGGCATCGGCGACGGCATTGCGGTGCTGTCGCTGGCCGAGCAGCTTCAGCGCCCGTTCCGTGTCATGATCCACAAGGATCTGCTCAAGATCCGCGAGATGGAGGCCCTATTCGCTGCCGATCGACTTTTCCGAGACCAAGGACGCGCTCAGGAACAACATGGCGGTGCGCCATGAGGCGGTGCGGCTGCTGAAAGACGGCGTCATCATCGTTGTCTTCCCCGCGGGCGGCGTCGCCACCGCGCCGAAAGGTTTTGGCCGGGCGCGCGACCTGCCGTGGAAGATGTTTCCGGCCCGTCTCGTTAGGGATGCCAAGGCGTCGGTTGTCCCAATGCACTTTTCCGGCCAGAACGGGCGGCTGTTCCACCTGGTCAGCGGACCCATGAACCTGGCCGAGCGTGACGGGCGCGTGGCGAAGTTCGTCGGCAGGGCTTCGCTGACGCTGCGTACTTCGCTGCTCATCCACGAATTCGGTCGGCTGTCCGGCAAATCGATCGATGTGCGCGTCGGCGACGTACTGGGATGGGACGAACTGGAGCCGGTGCGCGACCGCAAGGCTTTGCTCGAGCGGCTATACGGGGCTGTCTTCGATCTGGCTCCGGCCGAACCCCGCGGCCGCGGCCAGTTTTTGCCGCGACGCATGCGTAACGCGGCCTGATCGGCAAATCACACGCTGCTGGACCGGTTCCCGCACAGGGTTCGGATGTCTAGTCCGCGCCTTCCTGGGGATCGATCGCCGAGGCCTCCGTGGCCAAAACCTGGATTTCCTTGTTCTGCCCGGCCACGACCGTAAAATCTTTCTGGTAGATGCGGTCGCGGTTCTTGGCGATGATGGTGTAATCGCCCTCGGCAAGCACCATCGAAGCAAAGGCGCCGACGGTTTCCTGGATGGGGTCGCCGGATTCGTTGAGCAACGACCAGGAGGTGTCGGCGATCGCCTCACCGCCCGGCTCGCGCACCAGCTTCATGGTGATCTCCGCCGCACGATGCTCGACGGCCGCTTCGGTCAGCTTGCCGGCCTCGACGCGGATGTCTGAGCGGATGACCGCATTCACCGAGCCATAAGTCGAGACGACGTGATAGACGCCCGCGTTCAGCCGCACGACGCTGTTCGGCTCGACGTCGGGTATGATCAGGGCGCGATCGTGATTGGCCTCGGCCTGACCTTCATAGATCGAAAAGCGCAATTTCTTCGGCGGTATGCGCACCCCGCCTGACAGCACGGCGTCGAGCTTGAGTCCGCCGGCATCGAGCACGAGGCTTTCGCGCTTGGCGTCTTTGCCGACGGTGATGCGCTTGGTGGCTCCGGCCCGGCCGTAAGAGGCGTGGACCAGATAGCTGCCGGGCTCGAGCTGGAACACCGCGCTGCCGCCATGGGCGGAAGCGACCATCGGCAGCTTGCCGTCGCCGGTGGCGTCAGGCTTGAAGACGCGCCAGACGATGCCGCGTGTGATGTCGGCGCCCTTGTCGGTCAATTGCGCCGACAGCGTGATCGCCCCGCTGCTCGCCGCTGCCAGCGGTGCATCGCTTTTCGGGGGCGCATAGTTCGACATTCCGGGAAGTTTCAGATCACCGAGGCCGTCCGCATCCTGCGCGACGGCAAGCGACACCGGCACCATCAACAGTGCGGCTGCGAGCCAGATCGGGAAAAGTCGCAATGTCCCCTCAAACATGGCTTGCGTTGAAGCCCAAGGCGGTGGCAATTTCAAGGCTTAAGAGTCTGATCAGCTTCTGCTAGAGGCTCTTTGTCGGCGCGCCGCGCCAATGCCCGAGCCGCCCGATGCCCCGATGGTGCGCTTCAGCTTAAATTCCAAGGAGTCTTGCGCCCATGGCGTCGCCGATCATCGACTTTCTGATGACCCGAAATTCCGCGCCGATCCCGGAGTTGAAGGAACCGGCGCCCAGCGACGCTGACATCGCGACGATGATTGCAGCCGCCTCGCGGGTGCCGGACCACGGCCGGCTCGAGCCCTGGCGCTTCATCCTCTACCGGGGCGAGGCGCGCGTCGAGATCGGCAAGAAGCTGGCAGCCCTTGCCGCACAGCGCGAAGGGCCGCTGCCGGATGGCCGCCATAACCAGGAACTGGCGCGTTTTTCGCGCGCGCCGCTGGTGATCGGCGTGGTGTCGAGCCCGAAGGAGAACCCAAAAATCCCGCAATGGGAGATGTTCCTGTCCGGCGGCATGGCGGCGATGAACCTGATGCTATCCGCCAATGCGCTGGGCTATGGCACCAACATGATCAGCAACTGGTATTCCGACGTGCCGGAGGGCAGGGCGATCCTGGGGCTGGCGCCGCATGAGCGGGTGGTCGGCTTCATCCATATCGGCACCTACCAAGGGCCGGCGCCGGAGCGGCCGCGGCCGGATCCGGCAAAACTCTATGCCGATTATGCAGGGCCATGGGTGGGCTGAATGTTCTACGAGCCGGCAAAGGGGCATGGGCTGCCGCATGATCCGTCCAAGGCGATCGTGGCGCCACGGCCGATCGGCTGGATCTCGACGGTGAACAAGGCCGGCGAGGTCAACCTCGCCCCCTATTCGTTCTTCAATGCGTTTTCGACGCGGCCCTTCATCGTCTGGTTTTCGTCCGAAGGCGAGAAGGACAGCGCCACCTTCGCCGAAGAAACGGGCGAGTTCGTCGCCAATCTCGTCAGCCGCGATCTCGCTGAAAAAATGGTCCGCACCGCAGTCGATGCGCCGCGCGGCGTCACCGAATTCGACTATGCCGATCTCGCCATGGCGCCGTCGCGGCTGGTTGCGCCACCCCGCGTGGCGGCGGCGCCCGCGGCGCTTGAATGCCGGGTGACGGAGATCATGCGTCCAAAGGCGCTGGACGGGACACCGACCGGCGCCATCGTCGTCGCCGGCGAAGTCGTCGGCGTGCATATCGACGATGCCTTCCTGAAAGACGGCATCTTCGATATCGTCAGCGCGGGCAATGTCGGCCGTCTCGGCTATATGGATTATGCCAGCGTCAGCGAGATCTTCTCGATGCGCCGGCCTCATTGGGGAAAGGATTAGAACCTGATCTCCGATGGATCGGGTGGAACTCCAACCTTTGGCCAGGACGCATGCGTCAACGATTGCTTCTCTCGATCATAGCAACGATCGTCTCGTGAAGTTCGTCCTGCGCCTGTTGAGCGGTGATTTCTCCCGTCGCGGCAGCATTGGACAAGGTGTCGGCCGCGCCCAGCATTGCCCAAAAACCGGCCTGCATAACCCCCCTTGGCCCGATAAACGGGGCCAACGCCGTACGGCACCTCTCGATAAAATCCAGTTGGTAATCCCGCTTGACGGTCTCCAGTTCGGGCGAGCCTGCCAGCGCGGCCAGCACGCCGGGGATCTCACGGCCCTGGGCCAGCACGCATTCGACGTAGGACGATGCGATGACAGAAGCTTTCTCCTCCAAACCCGGAGCGCTTCCTTCAAGGGCGGCGTCGATCAGCGCCGTCTGGCGCGCGTCGAAATCCTGATAGAGGGCGGTCAGCAAACCGTTGCGCGTCCGGAAATGGTCATAGACCACCGGCTTGGCGACACCGGCCTGTTCGGCCAGGCGCGGCAGCGTCAACGCGTCGGTGCCTTCTTCGCGAACCAGCCACCTTGCCACCTCAAGGAGCTGGCTTAGCCGCTGCTCGCGACTGAGACGAACGCGTTTCTCCGTGGCTTGGCTTTTGTTCGGTATGCTTGACATGCCTATATACCAAAGGTAACTTACCTTAAGTATATAGAGTTCACTCTTCGATCGCAACCATCCGCCAGCCTTGGCTCCGGCGGCCGAAGCGGGCCCCCGTAGCGGGGCGCCCCCAGAGGAATTTTTTTGAGTTTTAAAGCAAATTCAAAATTGAGACCGACCGCACCCAGGGCAAGGTTTTGGCGCAAGTGAGTGTTTTCCCAGG